>JADCCH010000124.1 GCA_020252865.1 Methylobacterium sp. | reverse complement strand
TGAGCGCCCCCCCGCTTTCCGGCTTTCCGAAGCGCTTCTGGCCTGCGGCCTCCCGCGGGAGCGGCTCCTGGATGAGGTCGCCCGCGCCGGGGAGATGGGCTCGGATGTCATTGATCTCGGCCTTCGCGAGGGCTGGCTTCACGAGGAAACGCTGCTGCGCGAGGTCGCCGCGCGGCTTGATCTCGCCTTCCTCGAGGAGCCCCCACCGGTGGGTGCCGGGGTCAGTCTCGATGAAAGCCTGCGCCTGCGCTCCTACCGGGCGGCGGGCGGCAGCCGGGAGGGCCTGCGCGTTCTTTCGCCCGATGGCGCATTGATCCGCGCGCTTGCCGAAGGCCGGATGATCGCGCCGAGCGGCCGCGTGGCCCTCGTCACCCGCCAGAGCCTCTGCGATGTGCTGATCCGCTTTCACGGAGCGGATCTGGCGCGGAAGGCTTCGAGCACCTTGCCCCCGCGCTTTTCCGCCCGCTGGCCCGAAACGATGCGCGCAACGATGCGCGGACGACTTGCGCAGATGCTGCTGGCGTCCATGCTTGCGATCCTCGGTCTTGCGATTGCCTTCCCGGCCCTGCTCGCGATCCTGGTGCCGGCGCTGCTCGCGCCTTTGCTGATCGGCGGGGCGATGACGGCCGTGATCTCGGCGCTTGCGAGCCGGAAGCCGCTGCCCCTTCCGCCCGCGCTGGCGGAAGCGAAGCTGCCAGCCTACACGATCCTCGTGCCGCTCTACCGCGAGGCAGGAATGATCGACACGCTCGTCACCCATCTCGAGCGGCTCGATTACCCGCGCGACCGGCTGGAAATCCTGTTGCTGATCGAGGCAGATGATGCCGAGACGCGTGATGCGCTGCGGGCGCGTCGGGCCGATCTTCCGGGCAGCGTGCTCATCCTCGAAGTGCCGCCGGGCGAACCCCGCACCAAGCCGCGGGCGCTCAATGCCGGGCTGCCCTTTGCCAAGGGTGAACTGCTCGTTGTCTATGATGCCGAGGACGCGCCGGACCCGGACCAGTTGAAGCGCGCGGCCGCAGCCTTCGCCGTGGCGCATCCGCTCGTCACCTGCCTGCAAGCCCGACTGGCAGTGGTGAATGCCTATGACAGTTCGCTTGCCTGCCATTTTGCGGTGCAATATGCGGCCCTTTTCGACACGGTGAAGGCGGGCGCGGCTCGCCTCGGCTGGCCGGTTCCGCTGGGGGGAACCTCCAACCATTTTCGCACGGAAGCCCTAAGGCGCGTCGGCGCCTGGGACGCCTGGAACCTCACGGAAGATGCCGATCTCGGCATCCGGCTCGCCCGGCTCGGGCACCGGGTCGAGGATCTTCCCTCGACCACCTGGGAGGAATTACCGGCGACCTTGCGCCCCTGGATGAACCAGCGCACCCGCTGGATGAAGGGCTGGATGCAGACCCTGATCGTGCAGGCGCGCATGCCCCGCGACCTTCTGGGCGAGTTGGGCCCGTTCCGCCTGCTGGCCATCAGCCTCACGGGCCTTTCCGTGGTGCTCGGCGCGCTGGGCTTGCCGCTCTGCCTGCTCTCCCTCGGCCTGCGGCTCTCTATGGGCTTGCCGTTCCTGGGAGGGCCGAGCCTCATCGTGCTTTCCGATCTGCTGGTGCTCGTGAGCCTCGCTGCGGCGCTGCTGGTCGAAACAGTGCCGCCACTCCTTGCGCTCTCCCACCGACGATCCCTGCATCTCGCACCGGCCGTGCTGCTGGCACCGGTGATTTACATCCTGATTTCCGTGGCGGCATGGCGTGCGCTGTTCGAACTCGCGCATCATCCATTCCTGTGGCGGAAAACCCCGCACGGCCTCATCAAGCGCACGGGCGGATTGGGCAGCTTGCAGGCGGGCACCGCTCAGAAGCAGAGCGCGAGCATGCCGGTCATCATGGCGGAAAAGACCTCGCTTCCCGCCTGAGACCAGAGCGCGACAGCCAGACCAAGGGCGGCCGCGATACCCACGAACCAAAGCACCCGGTCCGAGCGCGAGATGCGCGGCGCGCCGAGCGAGGGTCGGGAAACCGCCATGCAGGGCTCCTTCAGGACCGATCCGGCCGCATTTCCGGGCAGACCGGCGGGTTTGACGACATGAATGAATGGTCGCATCCCCGGGCGACAGCGTCAATGCACGTGCGAGGAGCCTCAGGAAGTCATCCGGTGCCTACGCAAATCTGCGTTTCCCGGCCGGCCTGCGGCGTCGGCAGGAGAATATTTACCATAACGAGGCAGCATTTCCCGAACGCTTGGCAACTCTGTTTGCTGGCCGCGAATGACATTTGATCTTCAGCAGGACATGAATGGTGAATGAGCCTGTGACCGGCATGTTCCGCAAGGAAGCGCTCGAGGCCCGCGGGCGGACCGACGCGCTCGCCTCCACGATCCAGGTCACCAACACCGGGATGCGCAGCACCCTGGTCGCGCTCGCTCTCGTGACGGTCGGGGCCGTCGCAGCCAGCGCCTATGTGCTGGTGCCGATCCAGATCACCGGCAATGGCGTGATCATCGATCATTCGGGCCATTCGCAGGCGAGCATCACCCCTTCGGCGAGCGGTATCATCGAGGCTCTGCTGGTCCGGCAGGGAGAACATGTCGTGAAGGGCCAGCCGGTCGCGCGCCTTTCCATGCCCGAACTGGCCAATGCCATACCGCGGCTGCGGGGCACCGCCGAGGCGCTGGCGCGGGAAGATCAGGCGATGGCTCGCCTTGCAAGGCTCGATCACGAGTCGGAAGGCCGGATCATGGCCTTGAAGGCCGAGAATCTCGACAGCCAGATTGCCAATCTGCGGCGACGGATCGAATGGCTCTGGGACCGCGAACGGGCGGAGGCGGAATTGCTGGCCAAAGGCAGCTCCACCGAGACACGGATGATGAGGGCCCGAGTCGCCGTCCAGGATGCGCAGGCGCAGCTTGATTCCACGATTGCCGATCGCCGCGCGCTGGATGCCGCCGCGCAGGAAGCGGAGGCCCGCCGCGAGCGCGAGCAGCTCGAACGCACGCTGAAGATCAATCAGGCCCGGCTGGAACTCGAGACGGCCGAGCGCAATCTCGAATCCCGGAGAGTGGTGAAATCCCCGGTCGATGGTTTCGTCGCGGATCTGCCCGGCCAGATCGGCACCCCGATCGCGCCGGGCCAGCCGGTGGTGATCGTCTCGGCGGAGAGCCGCATGGATGATGCCCGCATGCTGGAAGCGGCGGTCTATGTGCCGCTGGCGGCGGGCAAACGGATCTCCAGGGGTGACCGGGTTCTGTTGGCCCCAGCATTGCCGCATGAAAACCAGCATTTTCGCATTCTGGCCCGGGTGAAGCAGGTTTCGGGCACGGCCTCCTCGCGCGAATCGGTGCTGGCGGCTTCGGGCAACGAAAGGCTCGCGGAGCTGGTCACGCGGAACGGGCCGGTCTTCCAGGTTGTCGTCGAACTCGAGCGCGACCCTCGCAACCTTTCCGGGCTTTCATGGAACTCGGGCGGCGAAGGCCGCGCGGCGGTCACGCGCGGCACGCCCGTCGAT
>JADCCH010000123.1 GCA_020252865.1 Methylobacterium sp. | reverse complement strand
GAAGGCTTCTTCGTGGACAAGGTCCAGAGCAGCGCCTATTCGGCCGATCTCGTGGCGCTCGATGCCGAGCCGCGCCGGGATATCTGCTGGCGGCTTGGCCTGAATGCGGATGTGGTGGACCCGATCCAGCGGCGGACGGAGATCGCGAATTTTGTCGCGTGGTGCAAGGCGGAAGCCCGCCAGCGTGATGCGGCGTGAAAGCGCCCGCGTGACGCCACAGCTTTGCCGGCATTGAGCGATCGAGAATGAGTTGCCGCAACCTGCGGCTTGTTCTCGGGGGTATCCGAACCATGGCCACACCTCGCCCGGCTTCCAGACTTCCGCGGCTCGGCCGTGCGCTCGGTCTGATCGCGCCCCTTGGTCTGGCGGCTTTCCCGGCCCATGCCGCGACGATCGAGGCGCGCTCACGCATCGAACAGGTCACGCTCTATCCCGACGCCGCGATTGTCACGCGCAGCGTCACGATCGACCTGCCGGCCGGCAACCATGATGTTCTCCTGCCCGATCTGCCGATGAACGCCGACCCGGCCTCGCTCCGGGTGGAGGCGAGCGGCAGCGGTCGGCTCATGCTGGGCGGCATCGACCTGCGCTTGGGCGTCGCCGAAGCCAGGGCCGATGCGGAGCTTGAGGCGCGCCTGAAGGCGAAGCGCGAGGCGCGCGATCGAAACGCAGATCGCATGGACAGCGCGGAAACCCGCAAGGCCATGGTGCAGCGCCTGGCCCAGCTTGATCCGGCGCCGAAAGACGGCAGGCCGCTCGATCTCGAGAGCTGGCTCAACGCGGTCGATGCGGTCGGCAAGACCACTCAGGCGCTGAATGACGAACTGCGCGGGTTGCGCATGGAGGAGGCGAGGATCGCCGAGGAAATCGCCGCGCTCGAAACCGCGATCGGCCAGCCCGGCGCCCAGAACCCGCGCCGGGTGGCCGCCATCGCCGTGGAAGCGCCGGAAGCGCTCAGGGCAACGCTCACGGTGTCCTATCGCGTGGCGGGTGCTTCCTGGCGGCCGGTCTATGATGCCCGGCTCGAGACGCGCGGCGCGAAGCCCTCGCTGGAACTCACGCGCCGCGCGCTCATCCGCCAGCGCACCGGAGAGGATTGGCGCGAGGCGAAGGTGGTAGTCTCCACCCTGCGCATCCAGCGCGGCACGGCGGCACCCATTCCGGGCAGCGAGCGGCTCGGCTTCTACGAACCGCCCCCGCCCCGCCCGCTACCCATGCCCATGGCTTCGGCGCCTGCGCCCGATCAACTGGCCGTGCACACAATGGAGAACCGCCGGCAGAGGACGTCCGCGGAACGGATGGAGCCCGCCGAAGAACAGCAGGCGCAGCTTGCGACCAGCCCATTCCATGCCGAATTCATGGTGCCCGGTGCCATCAGCCTGCCCTCGGGCAATGAGGAGCGCAGCGTGAGGCTTGCGAGCGAAGTGATCGAGCCGAAGCTTCAGCACAAGGCCGCACCCGTGCTTGATCCCACGGCCTATCTCGAAGCAAGCTTCACCCTGATGGGCGATACGCCCCTTCTGCCGGGCGAGGTGCTGCTCTCCCGCGATGGCGCTTTCATCGGGCGCGCCCGTGTCCATGCCATTGCCGGCGGCGACAGGGTCGAACTCGGCTTCGGTGCGGATGAGCGCGTGAAGATCACCCGCGTGCCCCTGCAGAGGGAGGCGCGCGACCCCGGCATTTTCAGCTCCAACCGAACGGAAGATCATCGTTTTCGCACAGATATCCGCAATCTCCACGCCTTCCCGGTGACTTTGCAACTGCTCGATCGCCTGCCGATCAGCGAGGATCAGGCCATCAGCATCGAGCGCCTGCCGGAAATGGCCAGGCCGGATATCGAGAATTTCGAGGATAGGCGCGGCGTGGTGGCGTGGAACCTCGCGCTCGCGCCGCAGGAGACGAAGGCCGTCATCACGGCATGGCGGGTGCGCTGGCCCCAGGGAAAGACGCTGAGGCCGCAGCCCGTGCTGCGCTGAAAAGGCATCGCCTCTCAATCCCTTGGCCGTGGAAGCGGGCTTTCGCCTTTACCCCGGCTCCACCTTCCTTTATCGCCTCTCCTGAAGAAAGAAGGGTCGTCATCGGTCGGCCCATGAGAATTCGAGGTCAGCATGGCCAATGTGGTCGTGGTCGGCGCCCAGTGGGGCGACGAGGGCAAGGGCAAGATTGTCGATTGGCTGTCCGAACAGGCCGACATCGTGGTGCGCTATCAGGGCGGCCACAATGCGGGCCATACGCTCGTCATCGATGGCGTGGTCTACAAGCTGAGCCTCCTGCCCTCGGGCATCGTGCGGGGCGGCAAGCTCTCGGTCATCGGCAATGGCGTGGTGGTGGACCCCGCCGCGCTGATCGACGAGATCGAGCGCCTGCGTTCGCAGGGCGTGGCGGTGACGCCCGCGAACCTGAAGCTCGCGGACAATGCCGTGCTGATCCTGCCGCTGCATCGCGAACTCGATGGATTCCGCGAGAATGCCAATACCGGCACGGAGATCGGCACGACGAAGCGTGGTATCGGCCCGGCCTATGAAGACAAGGTGGGCCGCCGCGCCATCCGCGTCCAGGACCTCGCGGAACCCGATGCGCTGATGCCGAAGATCGAGCGCCTGCTCGCGCATCACAATGCGCTGCGCCGGGGCCTCGGCCTTGAGCAGATCGCGCCGGAAACCCTGCGCGGCATGCTCATGGAGATCGCGCCGAAGATCCTGCCCTACATGGATCGCGTCTGGGATGTGCTCGACCATGCCCGCCGCGAGGGCAAGCGCATTCTTTTCGAAGGCGCGCAGGGCGCCCTGCTCGATATTGATCACGGCACCTACCCTTACGTCACCTCGTCGAACACGGTGGCGGGCCAGGCCTCGGCGGGCTCGGGGATGGGCCCTTCCTCCATCGGCTATGTGCTGGGTATCCTGAAGGCCTATACGACCCGCGTCGGCGAGGGCCCCTTCCCCACCGAACTCTTCGACGAGACCGGCAAGCAGATCGGCACGCGCGGCCGCGAATTCGGCACGGTGACGGGCCGCCCGCGTCGCTGCGGCTGG
>JADCCH010000122.1 GCA_020252865.1 Methylobacterium sp. | reverse complement strand
GGTAGCCCCACCCGCAGATGGGCGATCCGCAGATCAGGGAAAAATCGCGCAGAAAACGCTGCAATGCCGGTCGATTCCCACCCTTTGCGGAAGTATCTCGTCCCGTTCGCAGCTTGCCCGCGCTTGACGTCGGGCCTGGCGCGCTTATTGCTGCGCCGCCCGGGGGCATTGGTCCGGATGATTGGTTTCCGGACCGGTCCGGATCTTTTCAATTCCGCGCCTTTGTCGCGGGAAGACTGAACAGGAATGTGTAATGCGCATCGCGGTGGTTGGATCGGGATATGTGGGCCTCGTTTCGGGGGCCTGCCTTGCGGATTTCGGGCATACGGTGATCTGCATCGACAAGGATGCCGGAAAGATCGCACGCCTCGAACAGGGGATCATGCCGATCTTCGAGCCCGGCCTCGCCGAACTCGTGGCGAAGAACCGGCGCGACAATCGCCTGTTCTTCTCGACCGATCTCGCGGCCTCGGTGAAGGGGGTGGAGGCGGTTTTCATCGCGGTGGGCACGCCCTCGCGGCGCGGGGATGGCCATGCCGACCTGCAATATGTGTTCGATGCCACCCGCGAGATCGCCCGTGCGCTGGATGGCCCCTGTGTGGTCATCACCAAGTCGACGGTCCCGGTCGGCACGGGCGACGAGGTGGAGCGCATCCTGAAGGAGGAGCGCCCGGAACTCGAGATGTCGGTGGTCTCGAACCCGGAATTCCTGCGCGAGGGAGCGGCCATCAACGATTTCAAGCGGCCCGACCGCATCGTCGTGGGCGCGGAGGACCAGCGCGGGCGCGATGTGCTCTCGGCGATCTATCGCCCGCTCTATCTCAACCAGGCGCCGCTGGTCTTCACGGGCCGGCGAACCTCGGAACTGATCAAATATGCAGCGAACGCGTTCCTGGCGACCAAGATCACCTTCATCAACGAGATGGCGGATCTCTGCGAGGCGGTGGGGGCGAATGTGCAGGAGGTCGCGCGCGGCATCGGGCTCGACAACCGCATCGGCTCGAAGTTCCTGCATGCCGGCCCGGGTTATGGCGGCTCGTGCTTCCCGAAGGATACCCTGGCGCTGATCCGCACGGCGAATGACCATGCGGTTCCGCTTTCGATCGTGGAATCGGTCGTCACCGCGAATGACAAGCGCAAGCGCGCGATGGCGCGCCGCGTGATCACGGCGCTGGATGGGAATGTGCGCGGCAAGACGATCGCGATCCTCGGGCTCACCTTCAAGCCGAATACGGACGACATGCGCGATGCACCGTCGATCGCGGTCATCCAGGCGTTGCAGGATGCCGGCGCGCGGATCCGCGCCTATGATCCGGAGGGCGTGGAGCAGGCGAGACATGTGCTGACCGGCATCGACTACGCGCCATCCGCGCTCGCCTGCCTCGATGGCGCGGATGCGGCCTGCATCATCACCGAATGGGACGAATTCCGCGCGCTCGACCTCAAGGATATTGCCCGTCGCCTCGGCGCGCCCGTCCTCGTCGACATGCGCAACATCTTCCGCCCGGAGGAGGCAAGGGCCGCCGGCCTCACCTATGCGAGCATCGGACGCAAGGACTGAACCGGAAAGCCGCCAAACCTTGCCCAGGGGAGCTTTCTGCGGATAATGTTTCGCGGGGCTGTTTGTCACGCCGTGATCATGGGCCAGGGAGAAGAGGGGCAGAGGACCCGGCAAGCTTTGACAGGACCAGGCGAGACAAGCGGCATCCGGGCGGCGTTCCTGCAGGCCCGCGAGGCCTTCCGGAAAGCCCGCAGACCCGAACAGGTCGCGCTGGTGCTGATCGTGGTTGGAGGGCTGTTCGGTTTTCTTGCTGCAATGGGACATCTGGCGAGCCTGCGCTGGCAATCCCCGCCGCGGGAGCGGGCTGTCGCGACCGTGACCCGATCCGAGCCGGACCGGCCCATGGATCGCGGCACCTTCGCACCCTTCGCGCCGGCGCCCCTTGGCCCGCGCGTGAGCCTGATGCGCCAGATGCGGCTGGAGCCGCCCTTTGAACCGCTGGATGCAATCCGCTTTCGCAGCGGTGATGTCAGGATCCAACTCGCCGACCTCGAAGGACCATCCGCCGATGCCGTGTGCCTTGATGCCGAGCACCTGCGCTGGGGATGCGGCCGGCAGGGGCGGGCAGCGCTCTACAATCTCATTCGCGAAGCGACACTGACCTGTCGCGACAGCACCGCTCCCGCCGAGCCGGATCACCCGCCCATGCGGCTGGCCCGTTGCGAGATTGCCGGCGGCGACCTCGCGACCGAGATTGTTCGTGCAGGATTTGCGCGAAGCGGAACGCTGGGCGTCACGGCGCTAAGGGCTGCCATGATGGAGGCCCAGTCCGCGAAACGCGGGCTGTGGAACGGAGACTGGACCATCCTGCCCTGAGGCCTGCGCCGGTTTATCCCCGCCATGCCAAACCGGCCTATCGTCTCCCGCCCGACACTTCCCGAGGAGACGAGAGATGCCTGATGTTTTCGAGACCCATGCCCAGTCGCCGCTGGGGCCGCTGACGCGCGGCTTTGCCATCACGCCAAGCGATACAGTCCCGCTGCCGGCCGTCACGCGCCAGTTGCGGGTGACGGGCGCGGCCGGCACGATCGCCGTCGTCTGGGCCTCGGGCGAAGAGAGCGTCGAGCCGGTCAGTGTCGGCGATGTTCTGGATTGGCGCATCCATCAGGTGAAGGCCACCGGCACCACGGCCACCGGCTTGCGTGGTTACGCCTGAGCCGCCTATCGGCGTGAAACCGGGGGTGCCCCGCGGAGCAGTCCCCCCCCCGAATGGCCGGCCAATGAAAGTTTCGACACGAGGTTTGGAGGGTGATTGCGAGCCAGGATGACGTGAGCTGGGCATCCAGCCGGAGCGGTTGGCGCAAGAAGCGGGTCACGCCACGTTGGAGCGTGCCGTGACCAGCGCGCCGACCGCATCGGCCGTGGCGGCGGAAAGCGTCCATCCGAGATGGCCATGGCCCGTATTGTAGAACACCCGCGGGTTCCGGCCGCGCATCACGCGGGGCATCATGTCCGGCATCATCGGGCGAAGGCCTGCCCAGGGCACGCTCTGCCGCGTGCTCATGCCGGGAAAATGCACCCGGCACCATGCGATGAGCGGTGCAATGCGCGCGGCGCGGATGTCGCGGTTGTAGCCGTTGAATTCCGCCGTGCCCGCCACGCGGAAGCGTGTCGGCCCGAGGCGGCTGGTGACGATCTTCGCCTTGTCGTCGAGCAGGCTGACCCAGGGCGCGGCGTCCTGATCGGACTTTTCAGCGAGGCTCACGGTGATGGAATAGCCCTTGACGGGATAGACATTCACCCTGTCCCCGAAGCCGTTGGCAATCGCACGGGACATCACGCCGCCGCAGACGATGACCTT
>JADCCH010000121.1 GCA_020252865.1 Methylobacterium sp. | reverse complement strand
GTGCGGCGTGTGGGCATGGATTACCAATCAGGCGACAAGAGAGACGGGCCATGCTGCGACGAGCGCACATTCTTGTCCATGGTTCAGAATGGATTCCCGCTCCTCGCTGCGCTCGTTCGGAATTGACCGGTGAAACGTGTCATCCCCGACGGCGAAGCCGGGCGGGGATCCATCTTCCCGCCCGCTCACCCATTCAGCCGCAGAGAGAGATCGTCCCAATTCGGGTTCATCGCCTCGATCTCGCGGATCTTCCATGCGCGCTCCCAGCGCTTCATGCGTGTTTCGCATTCAAGTGCGGCTTCGATCTCGCCAAACTCAGCCAACCACACCAAGCGCTGGACCTTGTATCGGCGGGTGAAGGCGCCGCCGCGCCCCTCGCGATGCTCTTGCACGCGGCGCGCAAGATCATTGGTCACGCCGATATAGAGGGTGCCGTTGCGCTGGCTCGCGAGTAGATAAACCCAATAGGTCTTCATGGGTGCATGAAGCGGTGGTTTTATCGCGAGATCAAGCGTCTGGCGCTTCGAACTGGGTTCCCGCCCGCGCTTTCAGCGCGTCGGGAATGACACGTTGCGCCTTCCCCAAACTCCCTCTGTCATCCCCGATCGAGTGCAGCGAGAGGCGGGGATCCAGCCTTACGATCCCTCTACCTCACGCACGCGAATGGCCCGGAGCGGTGTGCCTGCGGCCTCTCACGCGAAGGCCGGCGCGGCGGCGATGGCGGGCAGGGCGGCGAGGATGCTGCGGCGTGCGGGCATGGGTGTTTTCCTGTCTTTTTTGTTGCGCTCAAGCAGCCAGCACGCGGGCTATTGGGATGATGTCCTCCGTTGGAATGGTCGCCAAGCCCATTTGGTGGAAAATGTCATTGCCAACACCCTGCAACTGCATGCTGGCGGGCTTAACATCTGACGGACCAAACGCGACCTCGCCGCCAAAATTTATATATCCGCGGGTGTATAAATCTAGACACTCATAAAGTACTTCATAAAGCTGTCGACTAAAGACGCCTTGCCCTCGATAATCTTCTTTTCGTAGAATGAAATTTCTCTTGAGGGCTACCATTTTTATAATACATAGTTGGCGATATGTCATTGATTCGAATGATTTAATGATATGATGGGCCAAGCCTGCACTAATGTTGTTGTCAAAAGCAATATTGCCAATAAAATAAGAAATATATTGTATTTTCTTTTCCTCGGCTTCTTTTTGAGCCTTCAGGATTACGCTTTCTGACACTTCTTCACTGTCGCTGCGGCCATCTGGCTTTTGATCAAAAAAGCCATCTTCGCGTAGACGCTCCCCTCGTTCGGTTCTTGCACGAATGTGCTCTGATGCGATGGCAATGGCTGCGCCAATTCGCACCCTCTCACGTGGACCGAGCATTCGTTCCGCAGCATCGGTGCCTAGCTTTTTGATTACCTCAGCAGCGATTGCACCACCTGCTCCACCAGCCGCTGCGCCAACAGGGCCTGCTGCTAAGAATCCGAGTGCACCGCCGATAGCCCCTCCGGCGATGTCACTACCAGCGGCAATCAGTGACTGAAGCTTTTGTGAATGCTTGGCCTTTGGATGATCGCTGCTCATCGTTCCAGCGGCTGCTATTGCCGCACCTAGGCTGAATGCTGTCCGGAATTCCTCACCGTGTCGGAACGGGCTTCTCGCCGCGATAATCATAGAAGCCACGCTTCGTCTTGCGGCCCAGCCAGCCGGCCTCGACATATTTCACTAGAAGCGGGCAGGGACGGTATTTACTGTCCGCCAGCCCATCGTGCAGCACCTGCATGATGGAGAGGCAGGTGTCGAGCCCGATGAAATCCGCGAGTTGCAGCGGGCCCATCGGGTGGTTGGCGCCCAGCCGCATCGCGGTGTCGATGGCCTCCACGCTGCCCACGCCCTCGTAGAGCGTGTAGATCGCCTCGTTGATCATCGGCAGCAGGATGCGGTTGACGATGAAGGCCGGGAAATCCTCGCTCACCGTCACCGTCTTGCCGAGGCTCGAGACGAATTCCTTCGCGCGGGTATAGGTCTTGTCGTCGGTGGCAATCCCGCGGATCAGCTCCACGAGTTGCATCACCGGCACGGGATTCATGAAATGGATGCCGATGAACTGCTCCGGCCGATCGGTCGAGGCCGCGAGCCGCGTGATGGAAATGGATGACGTGTTCGAGGCGACAATCGCATCGGTCTTGAGGTGCCGCGTCACGCTCGCGAAGATCTTGCGCTTCACCTCCTCGTTTTCCGTCGCGGCCTCGATCACGAGATCGCAATCGCCGAGGTCGGCGGCATCCTTCGCGGCGAGGATGCGCGCGAGAGCGCCCTGGCGGGCTTCCTCGGAAATCGTCGCCTTCGCCACCTGCCGCGCCATGTTGCCGTTGATGGTGGCGAGGCCGGATTGAATCCGCTCTTCGGAAACGTCATGCAGCATCACGCCATAGCCCGAGAGCGCCGCGACATGCGCTATCCCGCTGCCCATCTGCCCCGCGCCGATGATGCCGATCTTGCTGATGCCGCCTGCCATGATGAACTCGTGATCCGCTTCTCGAGAATTCCAGTCGGGGCAGGAGTGTAAACCTCCCGCGCGCATCCTCAAGGGGGCGAGGCCGAGATCGGCGACAGAGTTTCCTTTTTCTCCAGAAAAAACGCATGCGAAGCGGGGGCCTCGCATGCGTCGGTTCTTGTTTGCCAGCAAAGGGGAGAGGAAAATCCTCAGCCCAGTTCCTTCGTCAGTTCCGGCACGGCGGTGAAGAGATCCGCCACGAGCCCGTAATCCGCGACCTGGAAGATCGGGGCTTCGGCATCCTTGTTGATCGCGACGATCACCTTGCTGTCCTTCATGCCCGCGAGATGCTGGATCGCGCCGGAGATCCCGCAGGCGATATAGAGCGCCGGCGCCACCACCTTGCCGGTCTGGCCCACCTGCCAGTCGTTCGGGGCATAGCCCGCATCCACCGCCGCGCGGCTGGCTCCCAAGGCCGCGCCGAGCCTGTCGGCCAGCGGCTCGATATAGGTCTTGAAGTTCTCCGAAGAGGCGAGCGCGCGCCCGCCGGAGACCACGATCTTCGCCGAGGCAAGCTCCGGACGATCCGACTTCGAGACTTCCTCCGAGACGAATGTAGAGCCCGGTGTCGCGCCGGCACCGGCCACCGTCTCAACCGCCGCAGAGCCGCCCACGCCCGCCGCCTGGAAGCTCGCGGTCATGATCGAGATGACCTTCTTCGCATCCTTCGATTTCACGGTCTGGATCGCGTTGCCGGCATAGATCGGGCGCTCGAAGCTATCCGCACCGAGCACCTTCGTCACGCCCGAGATCACCTGCACATCGAGCAGGGCCGCCACGCGCGGGGCAATGTTCTTGCCATTGGCGGTGGCGGCGAAGACGATGGCGTCATAGCCGCCCGCGAGGCTCACGATCAGCGCCGAGATCGGCTCGGCGAGCTGGTGGGCGTAATCCGCGCCATCGGCATGGAGAACCTTGGAAACGCCGGCGATTTGCCCGGCGGCGGCAGCGGCTGCGCCCGCATTCTGGCCCGCCACCAGCACATGCACCGGGCCGCCGAGGGCCGCTGCGGCGCTCACGGCCTTCAGGGTCGCCTCGTTGAGGGTCGCGTTCGAATGTTCTGCGATTACAAGCGCCGCCATGTCAGATCACTCCCGCTTCATTCTTCAGCTTCTGAACGAGTTCGGCCACGGAGCCCACCTTCACGCCCGCCTTGCGGGTCGCGGGCTCGGCGGTCTTCAGAACCTCGAGGCGCGGCGCGATATCCACGCCGAGAGCCTCCGGCGAGGTTTCATCCAGCGGCTTTTTCTTCGCCTTCATGATGTTCGGCAGCGAGGCATAGCGCGGCTCGTTGAGGCGCAGATCGGTGGTCACGATCGCCGGCATGGAAAGCGCCACGGTCTGCAACCCGCCATCGACCTCGCGCGTCACGTTCACGCCGTCGCCGGTGAGTTCCACCTTCGAGGCGAAGGTGCCCTGCGGCCAGCCGAGCAGCGCGCCCAGCATCTGGCCCGTGGCGTTCATGTCGTCGTCGATCGCCTGCTTGCCCATGATGACGAGGCCGGGGACCTCATTGGCGATCACGGCCTTCAGCAGCTTCGCCACGGCGAGGGGCTCCACGGTCGCGTCGGTCTTCACGAGGATGCCGCGATCCGCACCCATGGCGAGGCCGGTGCGAATGGTTTCCGCCGCACCCGCCGGGCCGATCGAGACCAGGACGACCTCGGTCGCCTTGCCCGCTTCCTTGATGCGCAGGGCCTCCTCGACGGCAATCTCGTCGAAGGGATTCATGCTCATCTTGACGTTCGCGAGATCCACGCCGGAGCCATCCGGCTTCACGCGGATCTTCACATTGTAATCGACCACCCGCTTCACGGGGACCAGAATTTTCATGGCGAGGCCCTGCTTCCACGCGGCCGGAAGGCCGCCCTGTTCCACCCCGAAGGACCGTTGTCGGCCTTCAGTTGGTTTACATATCAACTAATGTGACCCGCGATGCTAGATCGAGCCTTTCGGCGTCCTTCCAGCTAGCGGCCACGGTGGTATACCAAGCGCGACATCGTCTGTCACCCCGAACCCGGACGCGTTTTTTGCCGGGTCTTTGGTCGGAAGGAAACCGCGGTCAGGCTTTCTCGCCGCGCGTCAGGCCGGGCACCCACAGCACATCCCCGGCGCCATCCCTATTTGTCACGCGGCCGAGCACGAAGAGCAGGTCGGAGAGGCGATTCATGTAGCGAAGCGCGGGCCCGCTCACCCTTTCGCCCTCCTTGCCGGCAAGTTGCACCATCATCCGCTCGGCGCGGCGCACGGTGGTCCGCGCGAGATGGAGATGGGCCGATGCAGGAGAACCACCGGGCAGGATGAAGCTCTTCAGCGGCTTCAGGCGCGCATTCATCGCGTCGATTTCCGCTTCCAGCCGCTCGACCTGGCTTTCGACGATTCGCAGCGGCTCGTAGCCGAGATCCTGCCCCGTATCCGGCGTGCAGAGATCGGCGCCGAGATCGAAGAGATCGTTCTGGATGCGGCCCAGCATCGCGTCGGCGTCGCCCGAGACGTGCAGGCGCGCGACGCCGATGGCCGCGTTCGCCTCGTCGACCGTACCGTAGGCCTCGACGCGCAGCGCGTGCTTGGCGACC
>JADCCH010000120.1 GCA_020252865.1 Methylobacterium sp. | reverse complement strand
CGCGCGGTGATTATGGCTGGCTGACCCCGGCTCTGGCACCGATCCACCGCGATTTCGGGCCCGATGATCTCGCCCCGCTGCTGGGACGGGCGGGCATCGACCGCACCATCCTCGTGCAGGCCGCGCCGACCGAGGCCGAGACGCGTTTCATGCTGGAGGTCGCGCGCCAGACCGCGCATGTCGCGGGCGTGGTGGGCTGGGTCGATTGCAATGCGGAGGATGCGCCGGCGCGCATCGCCGCGATGGCCCGCGACCCGCTTCTCGTGGGCCTGCGCCCGATGATCCACGACATCCCCGATCCGGATTGGATGCTCTTGGCCAGGGTTGGGCATGCGCTCGGCGCGATTGAGGCGGGAGGGCTCGTTTTCGATGCCCTCGTGCGGCCGCACCATCTCGCGCGGCTGCTTGTGCTGGCCGATCGGCATCCGGCCCTTCCCATTGTCATCGACCATGCCGCAAAACCGTTCATTCGGGACAGCCTGCTCGATCCGTGGCGCGCGGACATGGCGGCGCTGGCGGCGCGGCCGAAGGTGATGGTGAAGCTCTCGGGGCTGGCGACCGAGGCCGGGCCGGGCTGGCAAGCGGCGGATCTCTTGCCCTATGTCACGCATTTGCTCGCGACTTTCGGCCCGGCACGCATCCTCTGGGGATCGGATTGGCCCGTGCTGAACCTCGCGGGCGATTATCTCGGCTGGGCGCAAGCCGCCCGAAGCCTGCTCGCGGCGCTGAGCGCGGATGAGCGCGAGGCGATCTTCGGTGGAAATGCCGCTCGCATCTATCTGTCCAAACGGGGGAAACCATGCGCCTGAAGGGGATCGATCCGCTGCTCTCGCCGGAGATCCTGCACCTCCTCGCGAGCATGGGGCACGGCGATGATCTGGCGATCGTCGACGCCAATCATCCGGCCGAGACGATTGCGGCGAAGACGGTCACCGGCAGGCTGATCCGGTTGCCGGGCATCCGGGTCGAGGCCGCCGCCGCCGCCGTGCTGACCCTGCTGCCGCTGGATGATTTCACGGATGATCCCGTGCGCTTCATGCAGGTTGTGGACAAGCCGGAGGAGGTGCCGCCGGCTGTGGCCGATTTGCGGGGGGCCATCCGGTCGGCGGGATATGCGGGGCGTTTCGTTTCGCTGGAGCGCTTCGCCTTCTACGGCGCGGCGCGCGCGGCGTTCGGTATCGTCCAATGCGGGGATGCGCGCTTCTACGGCAATGTGCTGCTGCGCAAGGGCGCGATCTGAGCGGTCCTCGCGTGGCGGGCGAGGCGGGAAGCCACGCTCCCTTTTCCGGAGCGACCATGAAACCCCGCGAGGAAGCGAAAGCCAAGCCTTCACGAGGCCATGCCAGGCAATCCCCATGCGGGATTCCTGCAAAAGCGCTGCCCCGCCCGCTGGAAGAGCGCCGAACGGGAACGCACGCAAAGCCGCGCCTAGAGCAGGGCATCGGGGATCTTCTGTTCCTCCGTCGCATTCGCGCGCCGGAACCAGATCGTCAGCATCGCCGAGGTAATGACGATGAACAGCGAATAGAGCGCCGGAACGGCCATCACAGCCTGCTGGATGTCCTGAAGGGGCCCGGTGAAGGTGAAGGCGACGATGGCGATCGCCAGCGGGCCGTTCTGGATGCCGGTCTCGAGCGCGATGGTGCGTGCATTGCGCGGGTGCAGCTTCAGCAGCGTCGAGAACAGATAGCCGAACAGGAAGCCGAACACGCCGAGCCCGATGGCGCCGAAGAACACCCAGCCCGGCGTCTCGAGCAGGAATTGCCAGTTGCGCGGCACCCAGGTCACCAGCAGCAGGATGATGAAGACCAGCCCCAGCGCGCTGCCGACCAGTTCCACCAGCGCGCCGACATTGGCGTTCCAGCGGCGGATCGCCATGCCGATCGCCACCGGCACCAGCAGCAGGATGAGCGTGACGATGATGTTCTGCGCCGGAACCACCAGCGAGATGGAACCGGTCGCGGTGAGGATCGCGACATAGCTCACGATCAGCAGCGGAATGGCGAGGATGCCCACGATGGTCGAGTTCACGGTCATCAGCACCGAGAGCGCGAGATTGCCGCGGCTGAAATAGGTGAAGATGTTCGAGGTCGTGCCGCCGGGCATGCAGCCCATGATGAGCAGCCCGATCTTGATCGGGTCCGAGACGGGCAGGGTGAGCGCGAGGATCAGCCCGATCAGGGGCATGAAGCCATATTGCGAGACGAGCCCGATCAGCATGCCATAGGGCCGCTTCAGCGCGAGCACGAAGTCGCGGGGCGTGAGGGAAGCGCCCATGCCGAGCATGATGACGAAGATCATCGCGGCAAGGACGGCCTGTTCAAATGCGCCGACCATGTCAGCCTCCCGCCTTTTCCAGTTCGGCGCGCAACTCGCGCCGGAGAATCTTGCCGACATTCGATTTCGGCAGCTGTTCGCGGAATTCGATGCGTTTGGGTACCTTGTAGGCGGCAAGATGCGCCTTGCAATGCTCGCGCAATTGCCCGGGCGTCGGGGCCTCCCGGTGGCGCAGCACCACGAACGCGCAGACCGCTTCGCCCGCCGCGCCATCCGGCACGCCGATCACTGCCGCCTCGACCACCCCGGGATGGGCCGAGAGCACATCCTCGACCTCGTTCGGATAGACGTTGAAGCCGGAGACCAGCACCATGTCCTTCTTGCGATCGACGATGCGGTAGAAGCCCTCGGAATCGACCGTCGCGATGTCGCCGGTCATCAGCCAGCCGTTGCGCAGGGTGGCGGCGGTTTCCTCCGGCCTGTTCCAGTAGCCGCCCATCACCTGCGGGCCGCGCACGGCGATTTCGCCCGGTTCGCCCGGGCCCACCGCTTGCCCCTCGGCATCGAGAAGGCGGATATCCGTCTCGGGCATGGGTTGCCCGATGGTGCCGAGCCGGAAATTCCGGCGGGAATTGAAGGTGACGATCGGCGAGGTTTCCGTGAGCCCGTAGCCTTCCAGCACGTCGATGCCGGTGATCGCCTTGAAGCGCTCGGCCACGGAGGCCTGCAAGGCCATGCCGCCGGCCACCGCGCCGCGCAGGGATTTCGGCGGATCTTCCGCGAACCAGAATTCGTTGTTCAGCGCATTGAACAGCGTATTCACACCGGTCATCCAGGTGACGGCGTGGTTCTCGAAGGCGCGCTTGAGGTTCGAAATGGGCCGCGGATTGGGGATCAGGATGTTCTCGGCCCCCCATCTGTGAAAGAACAGCATATTCGCGGTGAAGGCGAAGATGTGGTAGAGCGGCAGCGCCGTGAGAACAACTTCCGCACCGGGACGGATTTCCCCGCCGAAGCAGATTCCGGCCTGCCCCACATTCGATACCAGGTTGGAATGGCTGAGCATCGCGCCCTTCGCGACGCCCGTCGTGCCGCCGGTATATTGCAGCATCGCCAGCTCATCGGGGCGGGTATCGGCCGTGTAATCCTTGACCTCGATGCCCCGGCTCGCGCGCAACGCCGCGCCGCGCGCGAGTGCGTCACCGAACAGATGATGGGGAAGGCCGACCATCGGCAGCGACCGGTCCCAGTAGCGCTGCACCAGCCGGATGACCCCGCTCACCATACGCGGCATCTTTTCCGAGACCGCCGCGATGATGACATGCTCGATCGGATGGATCGAGGCGGCTTCCGTCAGCTTGTCCGCGAACATGTCGACGATGACGAGCGCGCGGATTCCGGCATCGGCGAACTGCCTTCCCATTTCCACGCCGGTGTAGAGTGGATTGGTGTTGACCAGCACGAGGCCGGCCTTGGCAACGCAAAACGTCGGAATGGGAAAGGTGAGCCTGTTGGGTATCTGCAAGGCCACCCGGTCGCCTGCATGCAGCCCCAGCTCCTCGCGCAGATAGGCCGCGAAATCATCCGAAAGGCTGTCGATCGCCTCGAAGCTCAACCTTCCGTACATGCCATTGGGCATGACGATCGAATAGGCCGTTCTTGCCCCATAGATACGGGCGGAATTGCGCGCGATATCCCCGATCAGCCGGATCGTCGACACGTCTTGCGCCGGGCCGGCCTCGGGGCCCTGTTCCTGATTGGTCATGATCAAGGGTGACTCCTCCCGCCCCGCATTCTTGTTTTGTCCCAGGGAGATTGGCCTCGGCCGTGGTTCAGGCAAGCCTCGGAGGCAGGATTTCGAAAACTGCTCCAGGACCCGACAGATTGCGGGCTGTACTGAACGATCAGGCATCATCCAGGGCCGAGAACTGGCGTCATGGGCCATGAATTGCTCGATTTCTGCACGGTGGCTGAGCGTGAGGTCGAGGTCATCCCAACCGTTCAGGAGCTTCGTTCGCCAGACCGGATCCAGCGAGAAGGGCAGGATGAGGCCAGTCGCCTCCACCTGTTTTCTCTCCAGATCGACCGTGATTTCCGCAGGCTCCGCCGCGAGTTTCGCGAGCAATTGCTCGACCTGATCCTCCGGCAGGCGCACGGGCAGCAGGCCGTTATTCACCGCGTTCTGCGCGAAGATATCGCCGAAGGACGGTGCGATGACAGCACGGATGCCAAAGTCCGCGAGGGCATAAACCGCTGCCTCGCGGCTGGAACCCGAGCCGAAATTCCGCCGTGCCACGAGGAAGCCCGCGCTCCTGTATTCCAGGCGGTTCAGCGGGAAATCGGGTTTCGGCGCGCCATCCGCTTCGAAGCGCAGGTCATGCAGCAGGACCGGGCCATAGCCCTCCTTCCGCGTTCGGCGCATGAAGCGGGCTGGGATCAACTGATCCGTGTCGATACTGGCGATGGCCAGCGGGCAGGCCAGCGCCGTGACGCGCGTGAACGGTCTCATGGCCTGCGCCCTTCGAAATAGGGACGGCAATCGGCAAGCGTGCCGGCAATCGCGGCTGCGGCGGCCATTGCCGGGCTCATCAGATGCGTGCGCACGCCCGCGCCCTGCCTTCCCTTGAAATTTCGGTTGGTGGTGGAAGCGATGCGCTCGCCGGGCTGGCCGATATCGCCATTCATGCCCACGCACATGGAGCAGCCGGATTCGACCCATTCCAACCCGGCCTCCCGGAAGATGCGGTCGAGCCCTTCCTCCTCCGCCTGCCGCTTCACGCTCGACGAGCCGGGCGAAACGAGGCCGGGCACGCGCGCCCTGCGCCCCGCGAGAATGCTGGCCGCCGCGCGCAGATCCTCGATGCGGCTGTTCGTGCAGGAGCCGATGAACACGCGCGAGACCGGCACCTCTGCGAGTGCCGTTCCGGGCGCGAGGCCCATGTAATCGAGTGCGGCGCGCGCGGCCTCCGCCCGCACGGGGTCGGGTTCTCGCGCTGGGTCCGGCACGCGAGCGGTGACCGGCAAAGCCTGTTCCGGCGTGACGCCCCAGGTGACGATCGGCGCGATCTCATTGGCGGAAACTGTGATTTCCCGGTCGAAATGCGCATCCGCATCGCTGGGGAGCTGCCGCCACGCTTCCACCGCCTGCTCGAACAGCGCGCCCTTGGGTGCGTAGGGGCGCCCCGCAATCGCGCGGAAGGTTGTCTCGTCCGGCGCAATCATGCCGCAGCGGGCACCGCTCTCGATCGAGAGATTGCAGAGTGTGAGCCGCCCCTCCATCGAAAGCGTGCGGATGGCGCTGCCGGCATATTCCAGGGCATGGCCCGTCGCGCCGTCGGCACCGATGGTCGCGATGAGATGCAGCGCGATATCCTTGGCGGAGAGGCCGGAGCCGAGGATGCCCTCGACCTTCACGCGGAAGGTTTTCGGCTTTCTCTGCCAGAGCGTCCCGGTCATCAGCACATGCGCGACCTCGCTCGCGCCGATGCCAAAGGCGAGCGCGCCATAGGCTCCGTGCGTCGATGTGTGGCTGTCGCCGCAGACCATGGTGAGACCGGGCAGCGTCAGCCCCTGTTCCGGCCCCACGACATGCACGATGCCCTGCCGCGGATCACCCAGGCCGAAGAGCGTGATGCCATGCTTTGCCGTATTGCGCTCGAGCCGCTGGACCATCTCCGCGATGGTCGGGTCGATGGCTTGCCCCGCGCCGCGCCGGGTCGGCACATAGTGATCCGCGACGCCGAACGTGAGATCGGGCCGCGCCACGTGCGCGCCCCTCTCGGCGAGTTGCGCGAAAGCGTGGTGCGACCCCTCATGAAGGAAGTGCCGGTCGATGGCCAGCAGGCTGGTGCCATCCTCGCGCGTCAGCACGAGACGGGCCTGCCAGACCTTGTCGAACAGGGTGCGGGGCGGGGTCTCGTTCATGCGCCACCGGAGAAAATTGCGAAGGCCTGGCGGAAAAGGATTGCCGGCGGCTTGACGGCTCAAGCCTGTTCTATAGGTAAGACAGATATCGGGATAGTAAAGCAGACAGGCAAGGGTCTTTTCGGCACGGACTTTCGCGGTCCATCATCGATTTGGGCCGGGCAGAGGGTTTGGAAAGGGGCATGCGGAATGGATTCTGCGGCAGACGGTGCCGAGCGGAGTGTTCGTGCCGGCCTCAGCCGCGCCCGCGGTGCCTATCTCGCCCTGCGTGACCGGATTTCGCGCGGTGAGTTTCGACCGGGCAAGCGCTTTCCCGGCGAGCCGACGCTCGCGGTCGAACTCGGCGTCTCCCGCGTCACCCTGCGGCATGCGCTGGATCGGCTCGAGGCCGAAGGGCTGGTCGAGAGGCGCATGGGCTCGGGCACCTATCTGAGCCCACGGGGTGGCGGCAGCCCGGTAGTCGCGGATTTGGCCAATGTGCTGACGCATCTCCTGGAAATGGGCCGTCGCACGAGCGTGAAGCTCCTCTCCTTCGCCTATCTCGCGCCGTCACCGGATATCAGGACGGCCTTGCAACTGCCCGAGGGTGAGCGCGTCCAGCGATCCGAGCGCGTGCGCCTGATCGATGGCCAGCCCTTCTCCTATCTCGTGTCGTCGGTGCCGGAGAGTATCGGCATCGGCTGGAGCGAGGATGACCTCGCCAGGAAGCCCTTGCTGGAACTGCTGGAGCGCGCGGGCCTCGTGGCCGACCATGCGCGGCAGACCATCACGGCCACGCTCGCCGGGCCGGATGTGGCGCGTCCCCTGGGCATCGAACCGGGCGCGGCGCTGCTCACGCTGACGCGCACCGTGTTCGATGCGCAGGGAAGGGGAATCGAGCATCTGCTGGCGCTTTATCGCCCCGATCTCTACTCGTTCCAGATGGATCTGGTCCGTGCCGGCCATCGCGAGGGGCGTCGCTGGCGCCCTGTGGCGGTAGATGGTCCGAAGCCTGGAGACAATCACCCCCCCGAAGCCGCCGAATAAAGTCGAGAACAACAGGGAGAGCCTTCATGACCACCAAAAACCCGATCCTCTCCGGCGACGCCGACCGCCGCACGATCCTCAAGGGTGCGCTTGCGGGCGCTGCCTTCATCGCCTCGCCGGCCATCCTGCGGGCGCAGGTCCCGGCCGTGAAGGTCGGCATTCTCCAGCCGGTAACCGGCGCGCTGGCGCAGGATGGCGGCTTCGGCCGCCTCGGTGCGGAAATCGCGCTGAAGGAGATCAACGACGCCGGCGGCGTCCGGTCGATGGGTGGCGCGAAGCTGGAGATGGTTTTCGCCGATGCCCGTTCGAACCCGGAAGCGGCGACTCAGGAGGTCGAAAAGCTGAACGCCGAGGGCGTCGCGGCAATTGTCGGCGGTTTCGCCTCGCCGATCTGCCTTGCGGCGAGCCAGGCCGCCTCTCGCTATGACCTGCCATACATTGTGGATGTGGGCGTCGCCGACCAGAGCGTCAATCGTTGGCTGAAGAACACCTTCCGTCTCGGCCCCGGCTTCGGCACCGTGACGACGGCAGCCGTCTCGAACCTCGTGAAGCTCAACGACGCGGCCGGCAAGCCTGCGAAGACCGTGGTGCTGGTGCATGAGGATGGCCTCTTTGGCTCGGGCCTCGCCAAGCTGATGGCGACGGAACTTCCGAAGCACGGCTTCGAGGTGCTCGAGACCATCGCCCACCCCACCCCTTCGCGTGACATGGCGAATGTCGCCCTGCGCATCCGCGCGCTGAACCCGGATCTCGTGATCCCCTCGAGCTATTACGGCGAGTTCGTGCTGCTCGCGCGCACCATGCAGCAGCAGCGCATCCGCCCGAAGGGCATCTATGCGGTGCTGAACGGTGCGGCCTCCAACTTCCGCTTCGTGAAGGAATTTCCGGATGCGGCGGAAAACGTGATGGATTGCAACCACTGGCATGACCCGCGCAAGGCGAGATCCGCCGCCGTGATGAAGGCCTCCGCCGATGCCGGCTCGGTCTGGGCCTACAACATTCCGCTCAATTATTCCTGCGTGCGCCTGCTGGCGGATGCGATCGAGCGGGCAGGCTCGGCGGATCGTGGCAAGATCATCGAGGCGCTGGCGAACTCGACCTTCGATGATCACATCATGCCCTATGGCCCGACGAAGTTCGTCAATGGACAGAATACCGGCGCGGGCCCGGTGAATACCCAGGTTCAGGGCGGGGACATCAAGGTGATCTTCCCGGAAAGCTTCGACAATGCCAGGCCGGTCTTCCCCGTCCGGGCATGAACCCGGTCTGAACTCGGAAGGAACGGGCCGCGTCCCTCAACCCCGGATGCGGCCCTTGAGCCTGTCGCTTTCGCCAGCAGGAGCGCGGCATGTATTCGCCCGCCATCATCTTCGAGGCCGTGCTGAACGGGCTGATGACCGGTGCCGTCTATGCGCTGATCGCGCTCGGGCTGACGCTCGTCTATGGCGTGCTGCACATCATCAATTTCGCGCATGGCGCCCTGCTGACCGCCGCGATGTTCGCGGTCTTCGTGCTGCATGCCGCGTTGGGGATTGATCCCTATGTCTCGATCCTCCTTCTCGCGCCTTTGTTCTTCGCCCTCGGCTATGGGCTGCAACGCTTCGTGATCGGCCCCGCGAGCCATGGCGACGACCAGAACATCCTGCTGGTGACGCTCGGCCTCTCGATCCTGATCGAGAACGGGTTGCTGGCCGTTTTCCGGTCGGATACCCGCACGATCGATGTGCCCTATGGCTTCAACGTGGTGGAAATCGGCCCGCTGCTGCTCTCCCAGCCGAAGCTCATTGGCTTGGCGGGCTCGGTGTCCGTCGCGATCCTGCTCTGGCTGTTCATGGTCCGCACCGATACCGGCAAGGCGATCCGCGCGGTGGCGAAGGAACGGCTCGGCGCGACGCTGATGGGTATCGATGTCGCGCATGTCTATGCGATCACCTTCGGCCTCGGCTGCGCCTGCCTTGCTGTGGCGGCCGCACTCCTGATGCCCTCGTTCTACGTGAACCCGCGCGTGGGGAATGCCTTCGTGCTCGTGGCCTTCACGATTGTGGTGCTCGGCGGCATGGGCTCGATCGCTGGCGCGCTGATCGGCGGTTTGTTCATCGGCATGGTCGAGAGCGTGAGCGGCCTCTTGCTGGGGGAATCGCTCGGCCAGATCGGCATCTTCCTCATCTTCATCCTGGTGCTGCTGCTGCGCCCCACCGGCCTGTTCGGCGCGAAGGCCTGACATATGTTGCTGCGTCATCCGTCTTTTGCATTCCTGATTGGCCTTCTCGTGCTGCTCGCGGGGTTGCCGTTCCTCGGCCTGCCGAACACGGCGCTCAACTTCCTGTTCTTCGTGCTGGTCATTGCGCTGGCCGCGCAGGGCTGGAACCTCGCGGGCGGCTATGGCGGGCAATTCTCCTTCGGCCATGCTGCCTTCTTCGGCGTGGGCGCCTACACGACCGCCATCCTGCAGGTGCGCTATGGCGTGAATGCGTGGCTGGGTTTCGCGGCGGGCATCGCGCTCGGCAGCCTTGTTGGGTTTGTCATCGGCTCGCTGAGCTTTCGCGCGGGCTTACGCGGCTCATACTTCGCACTGGTGACGCTCGCCTTCGCGGAAGTCCTGCGCATTCTCGCCAACGCTGCGCCGATCACCGGCGGCGCGGCAGGCATCCTGATCAAGCTCGATGTGCGCCCTGAGAATTTCCAGTTCGCGAGCCGCGCGGTGTTCTTCTGGATCGCGCTGGGGCTGGTCGGTGCGGTGCTCATCCTCAACCGCGCCATCGAGCGGCTCCGTTTCGGGGCCTATCTCGTGGCGATCCGCGAGAACGAGGCGGCGGCGCGGGCGCTGGGCGTCAATGTGCTGGCCGTGAAGCTGCAGGCGATCTCGCTCTCCGCCGCGATCACCGCGGCGGCGGGCGCGCTCTATGCGCAGTATTTCCTCTATCTCGACGCGGCCATCGCCTTCGGGCCGTGGATTTCCGTGGAAGCCCTGCTCGCCGCGATCATCGGCGGCGCGGGCACGGTGCTCGGCCCGCTGCTTGGCGCGGGTTTGCTCCACGGCCTTGGCGAGATCACAAAGCTCGCGGCGGGTCGCGTGCCGGGCATCGATCTCGTGGTCTATGGCATCGTGCTCATTCTCGTCGTGGCTTTCGCGCCGCGCGGAGTGATCGGCCTGTTTGCAAAGGGCGACCGGGGCGGGGAGCCGACCTCCCATGGCTGATCCGATGCCGCAAGGCCCGATGCTTGAGGTCCGTCGCCTGACGAAGCGCTTCGGCGGCCTCACCGCCGTCAACGATGTGAGCTTCACCGTGGAAGCCGGCTCCATCACCGGGCTCATCGGCCCGAACGGCGCGGGCAAGACCACGGCCTTCACGATGATCTCCGGCTTCACCGTGCCGAGCGCGGGCGATGTGCTCTACGAGGGGCGCTCGATCCTCGGGCAGCCGCCGGAGGCGCTTGCCAGGCTCGGCCTCGCGCGCACCTTCCAGATCGTGCAACCCTTCGCGGGGCTCAGCGTACGGGAGAACATCGCTGTCGGCGCCTATCTCCGCCATCCCGCGCGTGGTGCCGCGATGGCCGAGGCGGATCGCGTGGCGGCGCTGGTTGGGCTCGCAAGCGAGGCGGACAAGCCGGCATCTGCGCTGACGGTG
>JADCCH010000012.1 GCA_020252865.1 Methylobacterium sp. | reverse complement strand
GCATCGTCGGCTGGAATCCTATCGCATGCCACGCCGGATCATTGGCGCCCCGGGGCATGACGGCCCGGTGCCGGCAAGGCTGTTCCCCGTGTTTCGTGACCGCGATGAATTGCCGACCTCCCCCGATCTTGGCGATAGGATCATCGAGGCGCTCGACCGATCCAAGGCGCTTATCGTCATCTGCTCGCCCGATGCTGCGTCGTCACGATGGGTGAACGAAGAGATTCTGACCTTCCGGCGCATGGGCCGCGGCGACCGCATTTTCGCGATCATCGCGCGGGGTGAGCCGCATGCCGGCACGGAGAAGGAGTGCTTTCCCCGCGCTCTTCTGGAGGCGAAGGTCGCCGAGGATCAGCCGACAAGGTCGGTGGAGCCGATCGCCGCCGACGCCCGGCCCGAGGGGGATGGGCGCGAGAATGCGCTGCTGAAGGTCATTGCCGGAATTCTGGGCATCGGGTTCGAGGCGCTGCGGCAGCGTGAACTTGAGGCATCGCGGCGCCGAACGCGGATCGCGCAGGGCATCGCAGCGGCCATGATCCTGCTGGCGGCCGGTGCCGGGACGGCAGGCTGGTTAGCGTTGCAGGCGCGGGGTGTCGCCGTCGAACGCCAGCAGGAAGCGGAGGCGGCCGGAGAGCGGGCGACGGTGGCGCTGCATAGCGCGATCCAGGCGGCGAACACGCTGGTCTTCGACCTTGCAGAGCAGTTCCGCCACCGCGGCCTTCCCTCGACGGTTACACGCTTGATTCTGGACGAGGCGCGGCGGCTGCAGGACCGGCTGGCGCCGAGCTTCCCGGAGGACGCCACGCTGCAACGCAGCCGGGGCGTCGCGCTGGGCTCGGTGGGTGTTCTGCTGGCCGTTCAGGGCGACGCCGCGGCGGCGCTCGACGCCCAGGAGGAGGCGCTACGCATCTTCCGCAGCCTCGCCGCGCGCGATCCGCAGAACACCGACTGGGCCCGTGGCGTGTCGGTCAGCCTGGACCGGATCGGTGATATGCGTCGGCGGGCGGGCGACGCAGCGGCGGCACTCGATGCCTACGAGGAGGCGCTCCGCATCGCCCGCAGCCTCGCCGCGCACGACCCACAGAACACCGACTGGGCTCGCGATGTCGCAGTGGGGCTGGTCCAGATCGGCGACCTGCGCCGGCAGGCGGGCGACGCCGGGGCGGCGCTCGATGCCTACGCGGAGGCGCTGAGCATTGAGCGCGCCATCGCCGCACGCGTTCCGCAGAATACCGGGTCGGTCCGCGGACTATTATCCAGCTTGAACAGATTTGGCAGCCTGTTTGCCCAGGCGGGCGACGCCGCGGCGGCGCGCGACGCCCACGAGGAGGCGCTGCGCATCGCCCGCGGCCTCGCCGCACGCGATCCGCAGAATACCGAGTGGGCTCGTGACGTCTTGATCACTTTGCTGCTGATCGGCGATCTGCTCCCGTTCTCGCCGGTCGGCGATGCTGCGGCGGCGCGCGACGCCTATGAGGAGGCGCTGCGCATCGCCCGCGCCCTCGCCGCACGCGATCCGCAGAACATGGAGTGGACGCACGACGTGACGGTCAGCCTGCAGCGGATCGGTGACCTGAGGTTGCAGATGGGCGACGCCGCGGCAGCGCTCGACGCCCAAGGGGAAGCGCTGCGCATCGCCCGCGCCCTCGGCGCGCGTGATCCGCAGAATACCCAATGGGACCGAGCAGTATCGCTCGGGCAGCAGCGGATCGGCGACCTACACCTGCAGATGGGCGACGGTGCGGCGGCACTCGATGCCTACAAGGAGGCGCTCCGCATCGCCCGCAGCCTCGCCGTGCGCGATCCGGAGAATGCCCAGTGGGCTCGCACCGTCTCAGTCAACCTGGAGCGGATCGGCGACCTGCTCTTCCAGGCGGGCGATGCCGCGGCGGCGCGCGACGTCTTTGAAGAGTCGCTGCGGATCGCCCGCAGCTTGGCGGCGCGCGATCCGCGGGACGTTCGATGGGCTGCCGATGTGATCTCCAGCTTGGTGAGAATCTCAGACGTCACCACCGGTGAGCGCCGCAGAGCAGTGCTGGTCGAGGCGATAGCGCGCGTAGCACCCCTCGCCGCAGCGGACCGCCTGTCCGGTGCGCAGCGGCGATGGCCTGCGATGCTGCAGCGCATGCTCGACGACCACGATGCCGCAGAGCGCGCGGCGGCGGCGCCAGCGCCTCAGCCGGCGCCTCCTTCGGTGCCTGCCACAGCGAGACCTGCGGACTCATCCCCCACGCCAAATGCGCAGCCCGCGCGGCCCACTCCGACGCCCCCGGCGGCCTCGGCGAGCACAAGGCCCGGCGTTACTGACTGCGACCGGCTGGCGCAGCCATTGCGGTCTGACCTGGGCCGTTCTGCCCTGGTTGAAGGCGTGGCATCGACGGCCATCAACGTTCCGCGGGCCCGTGTGGCCTGCGAGTTCGCGATTTCCGCCCATCCGCAAGAGCCGCGCTTCCAGACATGGCTCGGGCGCGCTCTCCAAGCCGGCGGCCTCCAAGATCAAGCGGCCGCGGCCTATCGACGCGCGGCCGAGCAAGGCCATGCCTTCGCACAAAATCTGCTCGGCTTCATGCTGGAGTATGGGCACGGCGTAACGCAGAATCCCGCAGAGGCGGTGGAATGG
>JADCCH010000119.1 GCA_020252865.1 Methylobacterium sp. | reverse complement strand
CCGATCTATACATGCCGCCGAAGCGCTCGACCACCGCCTCCTCGCCGTAGCCGGCGAGTTCGAAGGCCTTCACCATCGCATCCGGCTTGTGGTTGCGGATGCCGCCTGACGCGAGCTCGAAGCCGTTGCAGGCGATGTCGTACTGGAACGCCTTGATGGAGAGCGGGTCCTGCGTCTCAAGCGCCTCAAGCCCGCCCTGCGGCATGGAGAACGGGTTGTGGGAGAAGTCGAGCTTCTTCTCCTCCTCGTTCCATTCGTAGAATGGGAAATCGGTGATCCACGCGAATTCGAAGCGGGCCTTATCGGTGAGGTTCAGGTCCTCGCCCACCTTGTTGCGGGCGGCGCCTGCGAACTTCACGAATTTTTCCGGGTCGCCCGCCACGAAGAAGGCGGCGTCGCTATCGCCAAGGCCAAGCTGCGAGCGAATGGCTTCCGTGCGCTCCGGGCCGATATTGTTCGAAATGGGGCCTTTGCCGTTGAACTTGCCTTGTGCAGCTTCGCCCAATCGTTCGGATTCTTCGCGTGACAGGCCGAGCGTTCTGTTAACTTCCGCGATTGCTGCTTCAAAAATCACATAACCGAGCCCCGGCTGTCCCTCACCCTGCGCCCATGAGTTCATGCGATCACAAAACGCACGGCTGCCGCCGCCCTTCGCCGGAATGGCCCAGACGCGGTTTTTCGGATCTTCCAGCATCCGCGCGAAGATCTTGAAACCCGCGCCCCGGAAATGCTCGGAGACATCCTGCATCACGATCGGGTTTCTGAGATCCGGCTTGTCCGAGCCGTATTTCGCCATGGATTCGGCATAGGGAATGCGCGGCCAGGGCGACGGCGTGACCGGGCGGCCGCCCGCGAATTCCTCGAAGACGCCGCGGATCACCGGTTCCATCGTGGCGAAGACGTCCTCCTGCTCGACGAAGCTCATTTCCACGTCGAGCTGGTAGAATTCGCCCGGCAGGCGATCCGCGCGCGGGTCCTCGTCGCGGAAGCAGGGCGCGATCTGAAAATACCGGTCGAAGCCCGCCATCATCAGGAGCTGCTTATACTGCTGCGGCGCCTGCGGCAGCGCATAGAACTGGCCGGGATGAATGCGGCTCGGCACCAGGAAGTCGCGCGCGCCTTCCGGCGAGGAGGCCGTGAGGATGGGCGTCGAGAACTCGTTGAAGCCCGCCTCCTTCATGCGGCGACGCATGGAATCGATGACCTTCACGCGGGTCATGATGTTGTTGTGGAGCTTCTCGCGGCGCAGATCGAGGAAGCGATATTTCAGGCGCTGGTCCTCGGGATATTCGATATCGCCGAACACCGGAACCGGCAGCTCCTTCGCTTCGCCCAGCACTTCGAGATCGGTCACGAAAATCTCGACCGCGCCGGTGGCCAAATTCGCGTTCTCCGTGCCGGGGGGCCTCGCCCGCACCTTGCCATCGACGCGGATCACCCATTCCGAGCGGACCTTCTCGGCTGCCTTGAAGGCGGGGCTATCCGGATCGACCACGATCTGCGTCATGCCGTAATGGTCTCTGAGGTCGATGAAGAGCACGCCGCCATGATCGCGGATTCGGTGGCACCAGCCGGAGAGGCGGGCGATCGTGCCGATATCGGTGGCGGAAAGCCCGCCGCAGGTCTGGGAGCGGTAGCGATGCATCGGAAAGGCTCATTGATACGACGGAGGCACCGAGAATCCGGAACGCGGATCCCTCCCTCCCTCCATGGAAAACCGGGGCGGACAGAAGCGGCGACAGCACCCGTTGTCAAGGCTTGCCCCCATGGAAAGCCATGAATGCCGCCCGCAGGCCTGAGGCACAGCCCGGACATGACCGAAATGAGAGGCGACAGGCCGGATTTTTTGCGTTATGGCCCGATTTCATGTCTCCGGTCGACGCTTCCCACCTGCCCCCGCTCATCACCACGACAGCGGCCCTCCGTGAAACCTGCGAAAGGCTCGCGACGGAAAGCTTTGTCACGGTCGATACCGAGTTCATGCGGGAGACGACCTACTACCCCAGGCTCTGCCTGATCCAGATGGCCGGCGAAAGCGAGATCGTTCTCGTGGATACGCAGGTGCCGGAGCTCGATCTCGCCCCGTTCTTCGCCCTGATGACGAACCCGGCCGTCATCAAGGTGTTCCACGCCGCAAGGCAGGATCTGGAAATCATCTGGCAGAAGGGCGGCATCATCCCCTCACCGCTGGTCGATACGCAGATCTCCGCCATGGTCTGCGGCTATGGCGAGCAGATCGGCTACGAGAGCCTCGCGAGCGGGCTGGCACATGCGAAGATCGACAAATCCTCGCGCTTCACGGATTGGTCGCGCCGGCCGCTTTCCGCCGCCCAGCTGGTCTATGCCGCCGCCGACGTCACGCATCTGCGCGTGGTCCACGAAAAGCTCTCGGCCCGCATCGCGCGCAACCGGCGCGAGGACTGGGTCGCGGGCGAGATGGCTGCCCTGTCCAATCCCCGCAACTATGAAACACCGCCGCAGGAAGCCTGGCTACGCATCAAGGCGCGCCTGCGCAAGCCCGTCGAGAAGCTTGCCCTGATGGAGCTCGCGGCCTGGCGCGAGCGCGAGGCGATGACGAGGGATGTTCCCCGCGGTCGGGTGCTGAAGGACGATGCGCTGGTCGAAATCGCCATGGCCAATCCGAAATCGGTGGCCGAACTCGGGCAATTGCGCGCCGTGCCCAATGGTTTCGAGCGCAGCCGCGCCGGTGGCGACATTCTGGAGGCGCTGGAACGGGCCCGCTCGCTCGATCCGTCGATTCTCCCCCCGCCGGAGCCGGATCGCCCGAATGTCTCCGGCGCTCTGGTGCAATTGCTGAAGGTGTTGCTGCAGGCCGTGGCGGATCGTCATCAGGTCGCCTCGCGCCTCATCGGCTCGGCGGATGAGGTGGAGCAACTCGCTGCCCGCCCGGATGATCCGCACCCGATCCTGCAGGGCTGGAAGGGCGAGATCTATGGCGACCTCGCCGTGAAGCTCATTCGTGGGGAAGTCACGCTCGGTCTGGAAAAGGGCCGCGTGGTTGCTGTCCCGCGCCCTGATTCCGCCCGCGACCAGAGCGGATTCCGATCTGACTGAATCAGGCGGTCCGCTCTAATTCCTTATTATTTCTCGCATTTTCTTCACGCGAACCGGTGCCCATCCCCGCCTTCGCGAGGGACATGCTTCGCTTGAAAATGCTTGTCTCTTTCCTCGATCGCATTTTCTTCACGGTATCCCTCCGCCGAGGGCCACCTTGTTTTTGGCCCTCGGCTTTGGACAATCCGGATTTCTGATCCAGCACTGATGCTGGCAGCCCTGCTGGAGAGTTTGGTTGTCGGACGAGGTTTATGTACGGCGGCGCCGATGGAGCGCGGCGGAGAAGCAGCGGATCGTCACCGAGGCCGACACATTTGGCAATGTGATTGCGACAGCGAAACGGTACGGGATCCAGGCCCAACAAATCTATCGCTGGCGGGAGCGGATTGGGCCAGTGGATTGGACGGCGGGGTTCATGCCGATTGCTGTTGCTTCGTCCGGGTCATTGATCCCCGATCCAGCCCCGTTGCCGGATCATGGCCACGGAAGTGAAGGTCCAGCACCGGTGCTGGATCTGGCGAGGCGGATCGAGATCACGCTGCGTGCCGGACATCGGCTGAGTGTCGAGGGCCGCTTTGATGTTGCGGCCATCCTTGCCCTGGCACGGGGTCTTGAGGCGATCCGATGATCCCGGTTTCGGTTGGCGTGAAGGTCTGGCTGGCGACGGGGCATACGGACATGCGCAAAGGCTTTGCATCCCTGTCCTTGCAGGTCCAGGAGGTCCTTCGCCGGAATCCGGTGGGCGGCCATCTCTTCTGCTTCCGGGGGCGGCGGGGTGATCTGATCAAGGTGATCTGGCATGACGGCCAGGGGGCGTGCCTGTTCGTCAAGCGGCTGGAGAAGGGGCGGTTCCTCTGGCCGTCGCCGGCCGATGGTGTGATCGGG
>JADCCH010000118.1 GCA_020252865.1 Methylobacterium sp. | reverse complement strand
GGAATGCTGGCGCTGCCCGCTGATCGATCTCTGCGCGTTCGAGCCGAAATCGACCCCGCCGAAGGTGAAGTTGAAGGCTCAGCCGTAAACGAACCAGGCCGCGAGCCCGAAGCAGCCGACGACGATTCGCCACCAGGCGAAGGGCGTGAAGCCGTGCCGCGTCACGAAATCGAGAAGGCCGCGCACCACGACGAGCCCTGTGATGAAAGCAACCACGAAGCCGATGCCGATGGCCGCCGCATCCTGGAAGCTCAGGAGCTTGTGGTTCTTGAAGAGATCGTAGGTGAAGGCCCCGGCCATGGTGGGCATGGCTAGGAAGAAGGAGAATTCGGCCGCAGCGCGCTTCGAGGCACCGAACAGCATCGCGCCGACAATCGTCGCGCCGGAGCGCGAGACGCCGGGAATCATCGCAAGGCACTGGAAGAGCCCGATCTTGAGGCACATCAGGGGCGTGAAGGTCGAGACATCCTCGTGCTGCACCGAAAACCGCATCTCGTCCACCACCAGCAGCACAAGACCGCCGGCAATCAGGCTGATGCAGACGACGAAGGGGTTGAAGAGCACATTCTTGATGGTCGAATGCATCACCACGCCGATCAGCGCAGCCGGCAGGAAGGCAATGATCACGCCGAGCACAAAAATCCGCGCCCGAGGATCTGTCGAGACGCCCTTCGCCAGCCCCCAGAGCCGGCCAGAATAGACCGAGAGGATCGCCAGAATCGCGCCCAGCTGGATCAGCACCTCGAAGCTGTGGCCGGGCGATTCGAAATTCAGATAATGTCCGATCAGGATGAGGTGACCGGTGGAAGAGACCGGCAGGAACTCCGTGAGCCCCTCGATAAAGCCCAGGAGGGCGGCTTTCAGCGCCAGCATGACATTCATGTTCGGTAAACCATGCGAAAGGCCGGACACGCCCGCGATTCGGCCGGGGTTGAGAAGGGACCGCTCCTCCTCTATAGGCACGATCCGGTTCTCGCCATCTTAAGAGCGAAGGGCCGGGCACCTTCATGCCGCCCTTCTTCCAATCGACATGCTTTCTCAACCTCCCGGGACCGATGCCCGTCTTCCATCACTTTGCTCTGTGCCCGCATTCGCGCTTCATCCGCCTCGTCATGGGCGAATTGTGGATGGAAGCCGAGATGGTGGAGACAAGCCCCTTCTGTCGCGCGCGCGATTTCCTGGCCATGAACCCGGCCGGGTTGCTGCCCGTGCTGGTGGAGCATGACGGCCAGGTGGTGGCGGGGCCGGACATTCTCGCGGAATATCTCGACGAAACGCGCGGGCTCGTGCTGGGGGATCGCCGCCTGCTGCCGGAAAACCCGGGCGAGCGGGTGGAGGTGCGGCGGCTGCTGCACTGGTTCAACGCCAAGTTCTTCCACGAGGTCAGCGAACTGGTACTGAACGAGAAGGCCTACAAACGCCTCTTCCCGGAGGCTTTTCCCGGCGATGCGCCGAACACCAACGCCATCCGTGCGGCCTCGGCGAATATCCGCTATCACCTGGATTACGTCGCGCATCTCGTGGCACGGCGGAACTGGCTCGCGGGCGATCGGCTGACCTATGCCGATCTCGCTGCGGCCGCCCATTTCTCGGTGGTGGACTATTTCGGGGACGTGCCTTGGGAGAAAAACGAAGCCGCGAAGAGCTGGTACGCCCGCGTGAAATCGCGGCCGGCCTTCCGCGCCCTGCTGGCCGACCGGCTGAAGAACATCCTCCCCGCCCCGCATTACACCGATCTCGATTTCTGAGCGCGACCGAAGCTCGATCCTGGCTGCCGACACTGGTGCAGAAGCATGGCTTCTCGACCTTCGGGATCGCGCCCGCCACGGCCCCGCCCGAGCGCGAGGCAAGGCTGCGCCACTGGCTGTCGATCGGCGCCCAGGGCGAGATGGACTGGATGGCGCGCGAACCAGAAAAGCGCGCGAGCCCCGCGGGCCTGTGGCCCGAGGCGCAGAGCGTGATCATGCTCGGCTTGAACCATGCACCGGAATTCGATCCGCTCGCGCTCCTCGAGAACCGCGAGGCCGGCGCGCTTGCGGCCTATGCCGTGCGGCGGGATTATCACGACGTCATCAAGGGGCGCCTGAAGGCCCTCGCGGTGGATTTCGTCGCGAGGACGGGCGCGGAGGTAAAGGTTTTTGTCGATACCGCGCCTGTGCTTGAAAAGCCGCTCGCGGCCGAAGCCGGCCTCGGCTGGCAGGGCAAGCATACGGTGCTGGTGAGCCGCGAATTCGGCAACTGGCTCTTCCTCGGCGCGATCTACACGACGCTGCCACTGGCGCCGGATACCCCGGAAACCGATCATTGCGGCTCCTGCCGGCGCTGCCTCGATATCTGCCCGACCGACGCCTTCCCCGCACCCTACCAGCTCGATGCGCGGCGCTGCATCGCCTATCTCACCATCGAGCACAAGGGAGCGATCGCGCGGGAGTTTCGTGCGAAGATCGGAAATCGCATCTTCGGCTGCGACGATTGCATCGCCGTCTGCCCCTGGAACAAGTTCGCGCAAGGGGCGCGCGATGCAAGGCTCGCGACCCGCAAGGATCTCCTGCACAGGCCGCTCGCGGAATATGCGATGCTCGATGACGCGGCCTTCCGCGCGCTTTTCGCAGGAACGCCGATCAAGCGGACGGGGCGCGACCGTTTCCTGCGCAACGTGCTGATCGGCATCGGCAATAGTGGCAATCCGGCCCTCGCGGCCTCCGCCGGGCCGCATCTCGATGATCCTCATCCGCTGGTGCGCGGTGCCGCGGTCTGGGCTCTGTCACGCCTGCTTGCGGCTGAAGCCTTTGCGGGCCTCGCGCGCCGCCATGCCCCTGCCGAAATGGATGAGCATGTGCGCGAGGAATGGGAACTTGCTCTTGCCGAATTGGCCCTTGCCGAATTGACCCTTGCAGAAACCGGAGCCGGCACGGCATGAAACCGGCATGAATCTCCTGATCCTTGGTTTTGGCTATTCGGCTCGCGCATTCGCCCTGGAAGCGCGCGAGCTGTTCCCCTCCATCGTCGTTACGGCGCGTTCGCCAGAGAAAGTCGCGCGATTGCGCGGCGAGGGCTGGAACGCCCTGCCCTTCGATGGCGAACAGGCCTCGCCCGAACTGGAAGCCGCGATCGCGGGCGCAAGCCATGTGCTTGTTTCCGCTCCGCCCGGCGATCGCGGCGATCCGGCCCTGCGCGTGTTGCACAAGGCGCTTGCGGCCTCGCCCGCGCTGAAGCGCGTGATGTATCTCTCCACCATCGGCGTCTATGGTGACCATGACGGGCAATGGGTGGATGAGGAAAGCCCGCTCCGGCCCATTGCGCCGCGCGCGCGCCAGCGTGTCGCGGCCGAGGAGGGTTGGCAGGCTTTCGCGCAGGAGAAGGCGTGCGATCTCGGGATTTTCCGCCTCTCCGGCATCTATGGGCCGGGGCGTTCGGCCATCGACAACCTGCGCTCCGGCACCGCGCGCCGCATCATCAAGCCGGGGCAGATGTTCAACCGCATCCATGTCGCGGATATTGCAGGGGCGCTTTTGGCCGCGAGCCGCCATGACGGCCGGCTCGGCACCTTCAACCTCACGGATCACGAGCCCGCGCCGCCGCAGGATGTGGTGGAATTTGCCGCATTGCTGCTTGGGCTTCCCGTGCCGCCGGATATCCCTTTCGAGGCGGCTGAACTCTCCGAGATGGGGCGCAGCTTCTACGGCGAGAACAAATGTGTCGCGAATGGGCTGATCCGCTCCGCGCTCCGCTACCGCTTCCGCTGTCCCACCTATCGGGAAGGGCTGCGGGCCTGCCTCTGAAACCGGCCTTCAGGCGGCGTAGCGGCTCGCATCCGCGCCATAATGCTCGATGTAGCGCGGGTCGATATCGGCCACGCGGAGCGTGACGAAAACATCCGTCGTGCCGAACTGGTGATCGATCACCGCGCCATCACCGAAGGTCGCGCCGAGGCGCAGATAGCCCTTGATGAGCGGCGGCAGCGCCTTCATCGCGGCCTTGATGTCCACCGCCTCGCGGGGCAGGCGATCCATCCGCACATGCCGGCCCGGCAGCGCCTTCACGCGGGCATCGCGGTTGCCCGCGGCGTAATGCTCCAGGAAGGCGAGCGCCGGCGAGAGGGCTTCGGGCTCGATGCCCTCGAAGCTCGCGCATCCGAACATCACCTCGATGCGATGATGCAGGATATAGCTCCAGACACCGTGCCAGAGCAGCTCCACGGTCCGCTTGTTGCGATAGGGCTTGAGCACGCAGGAGCGACCGAGTTCCAGGAGCCGGAGGCCGCGATTGACCTCGTGAAAACGGGAGAGATCATATTCGCCCGCGGTATAGAAATCGACGCCGGCCGCCTCGGCCACATCCGATCTCAGCAGCCGGTAAGTGCCGATCACCTTCGGCTTCACCTGGCCGAGGCGATTGATCTTGCCCTTGCGGTCGACAACCATGATGTGGTCGCAGAGCCGGTCATAAGGGTCGATGTCGCGCCGCGAGAGGAAGCCGCGTGCATCGGCCCTGGCGCCCATCTCCTCGTAGAACACCTTGAAGCGCAGGCGCTGGCAGCGGCGAATATCCTTCGTCGTGCGCGCGAGGCGCACTTCGAGATCGCCGATCCGGCCGAGGATGTCCGGCATGCCGCCGGTATCGCGCACAATCCGTTCGGTGGGGTTGAGGCGTGTGACCAGTTCGCGGGAAAAGCGGGGGACTGGGGCCAGCGCGCCCCAGCCGCGGTTGGAAGAGACGGATACGGCGGACGCGCCGGAGCGCGGGCGAAGCATGGCAGGCTCTCCTGCCGGTATGTTTCCGAAGGGAAACCCGCACCGGCTGGCAAAGCAGTTGCCCGATATTCGTGACGAAGTCATGACCGAGCCGCGATCAAGCGACGGCGCGGCGCTCCTTCAGCAGCCGATCCAGCGCCAGCAGGAAGGGCTCTCGGTCGAGTGGCTTGGCGAGGAAGGCGTCGAAGCCGGCCGCAAGGCAGGCCTCGCGATCTTCCCGGAAGGCATTGGCCGTGAGCGCGATTGCCGGCACCGGCTGGCGTTTCAGGCGCTTTTCCACCGCCCGCCACTGCGCAAGGGCGGAAAGGCCGTCAAGTTCGGGCATGCGCACGTCGAACAGCACGCAATCGAATGGCGTTCCGCCGGGCGTGATGCTCGCCTGCAGCAGATCCAGCGCCTCGCGGCCCGTGGAGGCGCGGATCGGCTTTCCTCCGAGCCGCTCCACCAGGCGGCCGGCCAGCAGGGCGTTGATATCGTTGTCCTCGGCAATCAGCACCCGCCGGCCGAGGAGCGGCTCGGCGAGCAGCGTCTCCCCTTCGGCCGTGGTGTTCCTGCCAGGCTGGCCGGGTTCCCAATCGGTGAGCTGGGCGAGAAGCGAGCGGCGACGCACGGGCTTGACCAGATAGCGATCGAACCCGGCCGCCTGCGGCGCCCCGAAGGCGCGGCGCTCGAAGGGCGAGAGAAGCACGAGATTTCGGCGGCAGCCGACCGCATTTCCGGCCGAGACCAGCGCGCGCGCATCCTCCGGCCCGAGGGCTGCATCGATCATCATCAGATCCGGCCGGAAGTCGCGGATCGTCCCAAGGGCTTCGGCGGGCGAGGTCGCATGACGCGTTTCCGCCTCGACCTCCGCCAGGGTGCGGGCGATGAAGCGCCCCTCGAAAGCGCCGGCGCTCACCACCAGCACGCGCCGGCCTGCAAGTTCGGGAACCGCCTCGGCGCGTGGCGAGGCAGCGGATTGCGGCGTTTCCAGCGGCAGCAGCAGGGTGAAGACGGAGCCTTGTCCCTCGGTGCTTTCCAGAGTGATGTCGCCACCCATCAGCCGCGCGAGGCGACGGGAGATCGCGAGGCCCAGCCCGGTGCCGCCATGGCAGGCGGCGGTTTCACGATCTGCCTGTTCGAACTCGGCGAAAATCGCTTCCTGCCGGCCCTCGGGAATGCCCGGCCCGGTATCGGCGATGCGGATGGCCAGGCTGTGCTCGCCCTGCCGCGCAAGGGTGAGGCCCACCCCGCCGCGTTCGGTGAACTTCACCCCATTGCCTGCGAGGTTGGTGACGATCTGCCGGAGGCGATTGCCATCGGCGCGAATGATCGACGGAAAATCGCTCGCAAGAAGCGCGGCAATTTCAAGGCCCTTGCCCTGCGCCCGAGGTGCCAGCAATTCCACGACGCCCTCAAGGAGCGGCACGATCTCCACCTCCTCCTCGGCGATGGTCAGCTTGCCGGCCTCGATGCGCGAGAAATCGAGAATCTCCTCGATGAGGGTCAGCAGGGCCTCGCCGGAGGTCTTGATGGCGCGCGCGTAATTCGCCTGCTCGGGGTCAAGGCGCGTGTCGAGCATCAGGTCGGCCATGCCCAGAACGCCATTGAGCGGCGTGCGGATTTCATGGCTTACCGTGGCCAGAAAGCGCGATTTCGCTTCATTTGCCGCCTCGACCTCGGCCTGAGCACGGCCAATGCGCTCCAGCCGGTCGGCCAGCCTGGCACGCTCGGCTGCCAGAGCCGCAAGCGCCGCGCGCTGCCGGCGCTGATCGGCGATCAGCCATAGGCAGATCGCCAGCGCCAGGATCGCAACCGCGCCCAGACTCGAGGCAAGAGCCCAGGCGAGCCCCGCCGCATTCACCCCAAACATGACGCCCACCAGACTGATCTTGTGGCTGGTTTTCTTGTTCTTCGGGGCCAGCATGGCGCGCGATGGTGAACAACGCCTTGGGCGGATTCCGGAATCACCGCTTCTGCTTAAGGGAAGCTTCCGTTCACCCTGGCTCTCGAGCATTCTTGCGTGAAATAACAGGGAATGAGAGCGGACGGCCTGATTAAATCAGATAGGAGTCCGCTCTAAAGCATGATGTGTTCAGACGGAAGCACATCATGCTCTTATCTTATTATTATCGCATGCTTTTTTGTGAAAAACCGGATTCCACTTTTTCACAGCATGCTCTAAACCGCTTCCAGCGCGCGGGCGCGCATGGCCACGGCTTCCGCGAGATGGCGACGCGAGACATGCTCTTCGCCATCGAGGTCTGCAAGCGTGCGCCCGACCTTCAGGACGCGGTGGAAAGCGCGGGCCGACAATTTCAGCTTCTCCGCCGCCTGCCGCAGAAGCGCCGCGCCCTCGGCATCGGGCCGGGCGATCTCCTCGACCAGCGCGGCCGGCGCTGCGGCATTGGTGCGGATATCCGGCGCGCCAAGGGCTTCGAACCGCGATTGCTGGATGGCGCGCGCCCGCGCCACCCGCTTTCCGACATCGGCTGAACGTTCCTTCGGCGGCGGCAACAGAAGATCGTTGAGATCGACTGCCGAGACCTCGATCAGCAGGTCGAAGCGGTCGATCAGCGGGCCGGAAAGGCGCCCCACATACTGCGCCATGCATTTGTCGTTGGGTGCGCGCTTGCAGGCATAGCCCGCTTCGAGCGCCCGGCCGCAGCGGCAGGGATTCATCGCCGCGACGAGTTGGAACCGCGCGGGATAGGTGGCGCGATGATTCGCGCGGCTGACGACCACCTCGCCGGTCTCGATGGGCTGGCGCAGGGAATCGAGCGCCTGGGCGGAGAATTCCGGCAATTCATCGAGGAAGAGCACGCCGCGATGCGCAAGGCTCACCTCGCCGGGCTTCGCGTGCAATCCGCCCCCGGTCAGCGCGGCCATGCTCGCGGAATGGTGCGGCGCGCGGAACGGGCGCCGGTCCGTGAGCGCGCCATCCCCCAGAAGCCCGGCGATGGAATGCACCATCGAGACTTCCAGCAATTCGCGCGGCTCAAGCGGTGGCAGGATGGATGGGAGCCGCGCCGCGAGCATGGACTTGCCCGCGCCGGGCGGCCCGGCCATCAGCAGGTGATGCCCGCCGGCGGCCGCGATTTCCAGCGCGCGCTTGGCGCTTTCCTGCCCCTTGATGTCGCCGAGATCGGGCAGCACACCATCCGCCGTGCGCATGGCCGGCTCCGGCCGGCGCAAAACCTGCGTTCCTTTGAAGTGGTTCGCGAGCTGGATGAGGTTCTGGGGTGCCAGAATATCAATCGCCTCGCCGGCCCAGGCCGCTTCCGGCCCGGACGCCCTGGGGCAGATGAGCCCGAGCGACCGGCCTTGCGCGGAGATCGCCGCCGGCAACACGCCCGCGACCGGCGAGAGCGAGCCATCAAGCGCGAGTTCGCCCAGCACACAATATCCATCAAGCGCATCGGCAGGGATCGCGCCGATCGCGGCCATCACGCCGAGCGCGATGGGGAGATCGTAATGGCTGCCTTCCTTCGGCAGATCGGCCGGGGCGAGATTGACGACGATGCGCTTCGCCGGCAGCGCGAGGCCGGAGGCGGTGAGCGCGGCGCGAACCCGCTCCCGCGATTCCGCCACCGCCTTGTCCGGCAGGCCGACGAGCACGAAAGCCACCAACCCGCTCGCCACCTGCACCTGGACATCGACCGGTCGCGCCTCGATCCCCTCGAAGGCGACAGTCGCGACGCGTGACACCATGAACCCGTCCCCAAAAAACCCGCAACACCGTAGCGGCTGGGAACAAAATGGCAACCGGGATCAGGACGAGCCGATCAGGATGCCCACGGCCAGCACCAGCGCGCCACCCACGATGACCTGCATGATGGAGCGCATGAACGGCGTCTCCATGTATTTCGTGCGGATCCAGGCGATGGCCATCAACTCCACCGCCACGATGGCCGCGGCGAGCGAGGTCGCAATCCAGAAGGCGTTCGGCACGGAGTTCGGCACGAGATAAGGCAGCGCATGCCCGAGGCCGCCAACAGTGGTCATCACCCCGCAGGCAATGCCGCGCAGCCAGGGTGACCCGCGACCGGAAATCTTCCCGTCATCGCTCATCGCTTCCGTGATGCCCATGGAAATGCCCGCGCCGATGGAAGCCGCGAGGCCGACCAGGAAGGTCTCCCAGTTGTTCTTCGTGGCAAAGGCGGCCGCGAAGAGCGGCGCAAGCGTGGAAACCGAACCATCGATCAGCCCGGCGAGTCCCGGCTGCACATAGGTCAGCACGAACCGGCGGTGGCTCGCGGTCTTTTCACCTTCCACGGCCTCCTGGGTGAGCAGTTCACCTTCGAGTCGCTCGGCCTTCCTCTCATGGCCGCGCTCGATCTCCGCGAGGCTCAGGAACATTTCGCGCAGACGCGTGTCGAGCGCCTGCGCGGCGGCGCGATCATAGAAATTCGCGGCCTGGATTTCCATCAGCGCGGCTTCGGCGCGCATCTGCTCGGGTTTCAGGTTCTTGGTCCACCACATCGGGCGACGGGTGAGGAAGTCGCTCACATCCTCCCGGCGGATGGGCGGAAGATGCTCGCCAAACCGCTGGCGATAAAGGTCATAGAGCATCGCGCGATGGCCGCGCTCTTCCTCG
>JADCCH010000117.1 GCA_020252865.1 Methylobacterium sp. | reverse complement strand
TGACGCCATCAAGGCCGGCAGCAAGGCCGCGCTTGAATCGAAGGCCCTTCAATTGACCGGCGGGCCGACAAGCCGCCAGCCGCAGGCCGGGCGGAACCTCTACGGTGAGATCTTGGCTGAAGGGACAGCCGATATCTTCCTCGCCTATTGCACGAATGAAGGACCAATCAGCAAGGAGCGGCCTGGCATTGGCTTGGTCCGGTTGCCGGAATCGCTTGCCATCGGGGCCGATTACGGGCTGACCCTCGTCAACGGTGCCTCGCTGAAAGCGGCCAGCTTCGCCATGTTCATCCTCTCGCCGGAAGGGCAGCGCATTCTGGCACGGCACGGGTTCACGGCGCCGGGACTGCCCAGGGAGAACCCATGAGCCTCAACCGTCGCACCCTTCTCGCGGCCTCTGCGATTCTCGCTATGCCCCATGTCGCGCGGGCTGCGACGGTGACGGATGGCGCGGGGCGGATGGTGACGATTCCCGCTCGCACGGAGCGGGTGTTTCCGGCGGGGCCGCCGGCGGCGATCCAGCATTATACGCTCCAGCCGCGTTCGCTGCTGGGCTGGCCGCGTGCGAACCGGCCGGCGGAACTGCCTTTTCTCGATCCGGAAGTCGGCGCGCGGGCAGAGGTCGGCCGCCTCACGGGGCGCGGGAACACCACCAATCTCGAAGCGCTGCTTGCGCTGAAGCCTGATCTCATCCTCGATATCGGCTCGGTTGCGCGCACCTTCGTGGAGGTGGCGGATCGCGTGGCGGCGCAGACCGGCATTCCCTATGCGCTGCTCGATGGCCGCTTCGACAAGCTGGTCGAGAGCTACCGCCTGCACGGGCAACTGACCGGTGAGATGGTGCGCGCCGAGGAACTTGCGCGCTCTTGCGATGACGTGATCCGCACCTGCCGCGCGCGCATCGCCACCGTGCCGATGGAGAAGCGCCCGCGTGTCTATTATGCGCGTGGCCCGCGTGGGCTGGATACCGGGCTTGGCGGCTCCATCAATATCGAGACGATCGAATTCATGGGCGCGGCGAATGTCGCGGGCGGTGTGCGCGGGGGGCTTGCAACCGTTTCGCTGGAACAGGTGCTCGTCTGGAACCCCGAGGTGATCATCACCATCGACCAGGATTTTGCGGCCAATGTGCGCAGCGACCCTTCCTGGGCGGCGGTTTCCGCCATGCGCGAGGGCCGCGTGCATCTCTCCCCGAAACTGCCTTTCGGCTGGGTGGATTTCCCCCCGGCGGTGAACCGCATCCCGGGCCTGTGGTGGCTGGGGAAGATCCTCTACCCCTCGCTTTTCCCGGAGGATCTTACAGCCGTCACGCGGGATTTCTACGGCCGCTTCTACCACCGCGTGCCGGATGACGCGCAGATTGCAGCCGTGCTGGCCGGGCGCGGGTAATGAGTGACGCCGGAGCCGGGATGGTCGCGCGCCGCGCGCAGGCAAGCCTTGCCTCCGGCCTCGGCCTCGCCGTGCTGATCCTCGCCTTTGGTGTCGTTCTGGCATTCTCTGCGGGACGGTTTCCGGTGGGTGTGGGCGATCTTCTCACCGCCATGTGGTCGCGCGTCTCCGGGCAGCCCTCGGGCCTGCCAGCCGCGACGGAAGCGGTGATCTTCAATATCCGTGGCCCGCGGGTGCTCGCGGCCATGCTCTGCGGTGCGGCCTTGGCCGTGGCGGGCGCGGCCTTTCAGGGGTTGTTCCGTAATCCCCTTGTCTCGCCGGATATCCTCGGCGCCTCATCCGGCGCGGCTTTGGGCGCGGTGATCGGCATCTTCTTCTCGCTTGGCATCTTCGGGATTCAGGGGCTCGCCTTTGCTGGCGGGCTTGTTGCCGTGGCGCTGGTCTATCTCATCGGCTCCGCCATCCGCGGCAGTGATACGGTGCTGGTTCTGGTGCTCACGGGCGTGGTGATCGGCGCGCTTCTGGGTGCGGGCGTGGGGCTGATGAAATACCTCGCGGACCCCTATAACCAGCTCCCGGCCATGACCTTCTGGCTCTTGGGATCGCTCTCCGGCACGGACAAGCATGATCTCCTGCCGCTGTTCGGACCGGTTCTTGCGGGAACTCTGGTGCTCTTCGCCCTGCGCTGGCGGATGAACGTGATGTCCCTGCCCGAGGAGGAGGACCGCGCCCTTGGCCTCTCGACCGGCCTGATCCGCCTCGCGCTTGTCGCGGCGGCAACCTTGGTGACCGCCGCGAGCGTTGCGGCGGCGGGTGTCATCGGCTGGGTGGGACTTATCGTGCCACATCTCGCGCGGTTTCTGGTCGGGCCGGATTTCGGGCGGCTCATCCCCACCGCCGCGATCATGGGCGGCGGCTATCTGCTGGTGATCGACACGCTCGCCCGAAGCGCGGCTTCGGTGGAAATCCCGCTGGGCATTCTCACGGCTGTCATCGGCACACCCTTTTTCATCCTGCTGCTCCTTCGCGCGCGGAAGAGCTGGTCATGATGGCCAGCGCTCCGATTCTTGGCGGGGAAAATCTCGCCTTCGGCTATCCGGGCCGCAGGGTCGGGCAGGATGTCTCGCTCGGCGTGAAGGCCGGCGAGGTTCTGGCGCTGCTTGGCCCCAATGGCGGCGGCAAGACGACGCTGCTGAAGACGCTGATCGGCCTCCTGAAACCGCAGGGCGGAAACGTTTTTCTTGAGGGAAGGCCGCTCACGGATTTCCCGGTGAGCGAACGCGCGCGGCGCATCGGATATGTGCCACAGGCCCATGCCGGGGCTTTCGCCTTTTCCGTGCGCGATGTGGTGCTGATGGGGAGAACCGCGCATCAGGGCCTGTTCGCGAGTCCTTCGGAGGCGGATCGCGCCTTGGCCCAGGCGAAACTTGCGGAACTCGGCATCGCGCATCTTGGCGAGCAGCCCTATACCATGATCTCCGGCGGCGAGCGTCAGCTTGTGCTGATCGCCCGCGCGCTGGCGCAGGAGCCGCGCGTGATCGTGCTCGACGAACCCACGGCGAGCCTCGATTTCGGGAATCAGGGAAAGGTCTTGCGGCAGATCGGCGCGCTGAAGTCACGCGGCCTCGCCGTCCTCTTCACGACGCATGATCCGAACCATGCGCTGCGCCATGCCGATCGCGTGGCGCTTCTCGCGCGCGGCTCGCTCCTCGCGGAAGGCCCGCCGGCAGAGATGCTGACGGCCAGCCGCCTTGCCAATCTCTACGGCGCGGAAATCCACACGCTCCACGGCCAGAAACCGGAGGAGACTGCCTTTCTGCCAGTCTAGCACTGCTTTGGCAGAATTTTAGGAGTAAGGCAGCCTCGACGGTGAGGGCATTGCTTCGGCGGTGGCCTTTCGAGCCTGAAGATGATGGCTGCCCGGATTACGGGAAGGGTCGGGTGCGGTGGCGGGCCCTGGCTTCTTTTTTGAGGAAGCCTTCGG
>JADCCH010000116.1 GCA_020252865.1 Methylobacterium sp. | reverse complement strand
GCTCAGCCTCGGCCTTCGCGGCAATGTGGAGCGCGCGGATTATTCGGATCTCGAATCAGGCGGCGTCAGTACCAGCCAGGCCTCGCGCAACCTCACGGGCTATGGCCTGCGCCTGCGCATGGGCTACGAGATCCAGCCCTTCGTCACGCCCTTCGTCGAGCTTGGCGCGGACAAACGCAACTATGATGAATCGCGCGATGCCTCGGGCTTCGCGCGCTCCTCGACCGGTGCAACCCTGCGCATGGGCTCGACCTTCGAACTCTCCCGCGTGCTCATCGGTGAGGCAGCCGTGGGTTACACCGATCGCACCTATGATGACACGCGCCTCTCGCGCCTCGCCTCGCCGACCGCCGATGCCACCCTGACGTGGTCGATCTCGCCGCAGACCACGCTCGCCCTGCGCGCCCAGACCGAGATCGCGGAGACGACCATCGCGGGCTCCTCCGGTGCCATCGCCTTTCGCAGCACGGCGACGCTGACACATGCCTTCCTGCGCCATTTCACGGCGACCACCACCTTCCAGATCGCCGAGACAGATTACCAGAAGGTCAATCGGCGGGAATTACAGCTCATCGGTGGCCTGCGGCTCGAATACAAGCTCAGCCGCATGGTCGCGGTGCGCGGCTCCTATGCCTACGAGAATTACCGCGTGAATGCCGCAAACTCCAGTTATCAGGCACATACGCTTCTCCTGGGCGTGCGCCTGACCCCCTGATGGAACACGAAGGAACCTTCCTCCCATGCGCCGGATCGGCCTGACCCGCCTTGCAATCGCCGCGAGCCTGGCGCTGGCGAAACCGGCCATCGGCATGGAACAGCACCCGCGCCCGAAGAACCAGGCTCCCGCCAACGCCCAACCGGCGGGACCCAATGTGCAGGCCTTCCTCGCGAGCCTCTGGAACGAAGCGCGTCAGCGTGGCATCCGCCGCGAGACGTTCCATGCCGCGCTCGGCAATTTCACGCCCGATCCGGCCATCATCGCGCTGACGAAGAAACAGAGCGAGTTCGTCCAGCCCATCTGGTCCTATCTCGACGGGGCGATTTCCGAATCCCGTCTCACGCGCGGCCGCTCGGCCGGCGAGCGCTTTGCGGGCGAGCTCGCGGCCATCGAGCGGAAATACGGCGTGGACCGCCGCATCCTGCTCGGCATCTGGGGCATGGAGACGAATTTCGGTTCCTTCACCGGCGAGAAGGATGTGTTCCGCTCGCTCGCGACGCTCGCGCTGCATCGTTACCGCGACGACTTCTTCCGCGAAGAATTGCTCGTGGCGCTGAAGATGCTGGAGGAAGGCCTCGCGGATCGCTCCGCCATGCGCGGCTCCTGGGCCGGCGCGATGGGACAGACCCAGTTCATGCCTTCGAGCTTCATGAAATACGCGGTCGACCATGACGGCGATGGCGTGCGCGACCTGTGGGAGAACATTCCCGACGCGTTGGCCTCCACCGCGAATTACCTCGCGAGCTTCGGCTGGCAACCCGGGTTGCCCTGGGGCATGGAGGTGAATGTGCCGGATGGTTTCGATCTCGCTTCCGTCGAGGGCATGCAGGAATTCTCGAGCTGGGCGGCGGCTGGCTTCTCACGCGCCAATGGCTCGGCCCTGCCGCGAAACGGCAAGGCGACGCTCTGGTACTCCGCCGGCATTCGCGGGCCGGCTTTCCTCGTCACCGAGAATTACCGCGTCATCAAGCGCTACAATTCATCGGATGCCTATGCACTGGCCGTGGCGCATCTGGGCGACCGGATCGCCGGAGGCGGCAGCTTCCGGGCAGCCTGGCCGCGCAACGACAAGCGCCTCTCCGCCGCCGAGGTGAAGGAACTCCAGCGCCGGCTCATCGCGCTCGGGCATCCGCTCGGCAAGGTCGATGGCCGGATCGGGGAACTCAGCCGCGAGGCCATCCGCCGCCAGCAGGCCCGCCTCGGTTTGCCGGCAGACGGCTATCCCACGCTTGCCCTGCTCCAGAAGCTGAGGCAGAAGTAACGGGCGCTCGGCGGCGAGCGCGGACGCCGCTCGCGACCGGGAGGGCCGATCATGTCACGCCTTCCGCCCTTGCTGCTGCGCCTGATGCTGTTGCTGGCTGCCGCGCTGGCGGGAAATTTTTTGTTGCCTTCTCCTTCCGGCCCGGCTTTCGCCGAGGAATCGGTGATGAACTGGCGGGCGACCCTGCCGCAGGTGCGCGCGCACCAGGACGCCCCCGCCTATCGCGCCCGGCGACGCAGCGATGTCGCGCCGCGCTACCCGGATGACGCATCCCTCGGCCTGCACATGCCGGCGCTGAAGCTCGATGTGCCGATCATGGCCGACCCCAACGCGCCTTCGATTGCCATTCTCGGCGACTCAATGGCCGATGCGCTGAATTCCGGTTTCGAGGGCGATCCGGTCCTGCGCAGCGCCTATCGCCTGATGCATCGCACGAGCAGTGCCTCTGGCCTGGTGCGCGAGGATTACTTCTCCTGGCAGAAGACCATCGCGACGCTGCTTGCCGAGCAGCCCGGCCTTTCGGCGCTGGTGATCATGATCGGCCTGAACGACCGGCAGAACATCCGGGCGGGCGGCCAGAACCTCGAGCCGCTGAGCGAACCTTGGCGCGAGGATTACCGCAAGCGCGTCGATGCCATCCTCACGCTGGCGAGGGATGCGAAAGTGCCGGTCTTCTGGGTTGGGCTGCCGCTGATGCGCTCGCCGAAACTCTCCGAAGATCTGATGGCCCTGAACATGCTGATCCGCGAGCGCGTGGCGATTTTCGGCCAGACCTTCGTGGAAACGGTCGATGCCTTCGCGGATGCCTCGGGCGCGTTCTCCGCCACCGGCCCCGATGTGATCGGCGACAATGTGCGCCTGCGCGGCGCGGATGGCATCCATTTCACGCCAGCCGGCCAGAGGAAGCTCGCCTTTTTCGTGGATCGCGCCTTGAGCCGCCTGCCGAGCGAGCGCCCCGCTCCGGCCATGGCTACCCTGCCGGCCGTCACGGCGCTACCGGCCGTCCCTGCTCCCGTTCGCCTGCCCGCCGGTTTGGGTCAGGGCTGGAATGCGTCGCCGGGTGGCATCATTCTCCCGCCGCGGCGACCCGCCATCGGCGAGGTGCATCCGGTCTTGCCGGCCCGCCAGGCCAACTCGCTCGTCGAGCGGCAGAGTCCCGTCTATGGCGACACAACGAACCGCAACCTGTTCGATCGCGGGCTCGTCCCGGCCGCCCGGCCCGGCCGCAGCGACGATCACGGCTGGCGGTGAGGCTTACTGCACTCCGCCATCCTGAAGGTGGCAGGCGACCATGCGGCCACCATGGAGCAGCGTCTCCTTCGGTTTTTCCCGGCTGCAGCGCGGGCCCGCGAGCGGACAGCGTGGATGGAAATGGCAGCCCGGCGGCGGGTTGATCGGCGAGGGAATCTCGCCCTTGATCGAGGCGAAAGAGCGCTTCTTCGCCTCCAGCCTGGGCACGTTGTCGAGCAGCGCGCGGGTATAGGGATGAACCGGGTCCTCGAAGATCGCCCTGGTCGGCCCGCTCTCGATCACGCGCCCCAGACACATGATGAGAATTCGGTCCGAGCTATGCCGCAACACGCCGAGATCATGGCTGATGAAGAGATAGGCGAG
>JADCCH010000115.1 GCA_020252865.1 Methylobacterium sp. | reverse complement strand
AGCTCGGCCGCATCGCCCATGGCCCGGTCTTCCGCCGCATGGGCACGAAAAACGGCGGCATCAGCCCCGATCGGCTCGGCGACAAGCATGTCGCGCGGCTCGTGAAGCAGACGGCGATGAAGGCGGGCATCCGCTCCGACCTGCCGGAGAAAGAGCGCGCGGCCTTGTTCGGCGGGCATTCGCTTCGGGCCGGCCTTGCCTCCTCGGCCGAGATGGACGAGGCGCATGTGCAGCGGCAACTGGGGCATGCTTCCGCCGAGATGACCCGCCGCTACCAGCGCCGGCGCGAACGCTTCCGCGTCAACCTCACCCGGGCAGCCGGGTTGTGAGGGCAAAGGCCCACGCATCGATCCGCTTCCCCTTGCCGTCGCTCAACCCGGACTTCCCCTCCCGCATCGTCTTCAGGCATTTGGGCCGCCTCGGCGGACGAGAGGCGAGGCGACCCCTCCCGCCCTTCCGGGCCGGGATGCAATCGAGGATGAACCGAGCCAACCGGCCTCCGGCAAGCCGGGGCCGTTCAAGAGCGAGGCTGCCGGGGCCTTCGAAATTCAACGGACAGACCCCTGATCTTCACTGAAATGATCGGATCGGCAGGCCTTGCCAGTTGACCCTATGGGCGGTACATTGCCTCATGATCGAGAGCTTCCGGGATGAATGGCTGCGCGGCTTTTTCGTCGAAGACAGGCACGCCAGGCGCATTCCGGCGGATCTGGAACAGCGTCTGTTCCGCAAGTTGCAGTTGATCGATGACGACACGACGGATGCCGATTTGCGGGTTCCGCCGAGCAATCATTTCGAGAAACTCTCCGGTCATCTGGAAGGTTGGCACTCCATCCGGGTGAACCAGCAATGGCGGCTGATATTCGAATGGGATGGAGAGGGCGGCCAGGCCCGCAATCTCTATCTCGACAACCATTCCTACCGGTGAGGTGACATCATGCTCATGAGCGAACGCAAACCGGTCAGCGTCGGCGAAATGCTCCGCGAGGAGTTCATGGAGCCGCTTGGCCTGACCCAGGGGCAACTGGCCGATGCGATGGGCGTGCAGCGCAAGCATGTCAACGAACTCTGCACCGACCGTCGCGGCATCACGGCGGACACCGCGCTCATGCTGGCACGCATCTTCGGCAACAGCGCCGATTTCTGGCTCAACCTCCAGCGCCGCAATGATCTCTGGGAGGCCCTGCATGATCCCGAGCGCCGCCGGCGGATCGAGCGGGCGAAACCCATCGAGCGGGCAGCCTGAGGAACGGGTTTTGCATTTTGGGCAAGAATTCAGCGACACATAAGCAACCGAGCGGTCCGCAAGAGCTTCTTATCTTACGGGTCCGATCAATAGAACGCGACCTCGCGGATCTCGATTTCAGCTTCATGGTCGCGCCCATAGGCAACGATGCCAATAGACCTGAGGTTTTCGGCGGATGTGATCGCGCCGGTCATTGACCCCGATGGCTTGAAGCTGGCGAGCGGCAAACAAACCTCATTCCATTCCGTGCCGACCTCGAAGCCGGCCTGGTAATACTGCCAGGGAAGGCGGGTTGCAGCGTTACGCAGGTGGACGAAGTAAAGCTGCCCGTTGCCGCGCGCCACCAGCCGCACGCCCTGGATTTCAGCTGACAGCCGATCGAACAGATCCATACGGATCTGGATGAAGCCTCCTTTGTTGGCGGTGCTCACTTTGCCTGTCATGCGGGCATGGATGCGCTCGCCTTCCGACACGAATTCGACGCGGCCGTTGGAGATCCCGCCCATCACGGCATCCGTGAAGAAACGCCATCGTGTGCCGGGCGCGCCTGAAAAGGTCTCGATCATGGGCCGGCCCCTGGTGTGCGGCGCCAGGGCTGTCGGGCCCAAAGGGGCAGCGCGTACGGGACGCGCGCGCGATAGGCCTCGAAACGCGCGCCATAGCGGGCGGCAAACCGGCGCTCCTTCATCCGTGGTGCGACGAGACAATAGGCGGTGTAGAAGAGCGCGAGCAGCAATTGATCCGGCGTCCAGACCGGCACGGTCCACAGCGTCAGCGCGAAGGCGACATAGATCGGCTGCCGGATAAGACGAAAGAGCCCCTGTGTCGGCATGTCCGGGAAGATGGGGCGGATCTTCGCGATGAGCGACATCCAGCCGAGAGCGCCGGATTGCACCTCGGCACCCGCATCGAAGCTCGCCTTCATGAGCAGAAGCCACGCGCATCCATAGGCGAAACAGATCCCCCAGAATGCGAGCCCCTCGGCGCGCCACCAGATGACGCCGGAGGGTGTCCAGAGGGCAAAGAGCATCAGCAATTGCGCGGACGCGATCAGGGCATAGGTGGTTGTTGCCAGCGTCTGGCCATGCGCGCCCGGCACGAGGCGTGCCAGCAGGCGTCCCCCGCGCGGCGTGAGCAGCAGCGAATGGGCGAGCGGAAACTGGAGGATCAGGGCCAGATTGGCCAGCCATGACCAGGGCTGCGGCACGCGGCCGAGGCTCTCGCTCATGCCGAAGAACATGGCGACCATCATGGCGAGCACAGCCAGCCCGAAGGTGACATGGCAGAGCATGCCGATGACAAGGGCGAGGGCGATCCGCCCCCGACCCGGCGGCGGTCTCAACGCACCCCTGAAGAGGCGGAGCAGACCGGCAACGCGCGGGTCCATCAGAAAAGCCTCGATGCGCCGGCGATCAATGCGCATCAAGATGCCTCGCGAGCGCCCGGGCCAAGGCGGTTCCGCTTTGCCAGGCGGCTT
>JADCCH010000114.1 GCA_020252865.1 Methylobacterium sp. | reverse complement strand
TTACAGGAAACACGCCCCCCGCTGCGCCAACGGGCGTTTCGGCTACTCAATCGCCCTCTTTTCCGGCCGCCGATGTCACCTTCACCGCGCCAGGCTATGCCGGGTCTCCGGCCTTGACGAGCTACACCGTCACGGCCAGCCCGGGCGGAGCCTCATCCACGTGCTTCGGTTCCCCCTGCACGGTGGGTGTCCTCACGGTCGGCACGAGCTACACGTTCACGGTCACCGCGAACAGCCCGGCCGGTTCGGGCCCGGCCTCGGCGCCCTCGGCGCCGCTCACGATCCTGTCGGACAACACCGATCTTGCCGGTCTCGCCGTCAGTGCCGGCACGCTCTCGCCAGCCTTCAATGCCATTTTCGGGAACTATTCCATCAGCGTGCCGAATTCGGTTTCGAGCTTCACCTTCACACCTGTCACGGCTGATCCTGCCGCCGTGATTTCCTACAACGGTACTATCTATGCCTCTGGTACGCCGTTCACGGTGTCACTGAATGTCGGTTCAAATTTCTATTCTTTTTCGGTTCGGGCTCCGAATGGCGCTGAGAGGATCTACACGCTGGTGGTCGTCCGCGCCCCCTCTTCCAATGCCGCGCTCTCCGGACTTTCGGTGAGCGCGGGTGCGTTGTCGCCCGCCTTCTCATCGGGCGTGACGGATTACACGGTCAGCGTGCCCTTCGGCGTGACGACGTTCTCCCTCACGCCGACCCTGGCCGATGCGGCGGCCAGCCTTCGTGTGAATGGTGCGAATGCGACCTCGGGCGCCGGGACGGCGCCTTCCCCGCTCGCGCTCGGTTTGAACGTCTTCACCGTGCAGACCACCGCACAGGATGGGGTGACGGTCAGCACCTATCGGCTCAATGTCACACGCGGGCAGGCCATCGGCACGCTGGTGCTGACCGCCTCATCGAGTGCCAGCATTCAGGGCGCGCCCGTGACCCTCGAGGCCAACTATACCGGCCCGGTCGCGGCGACAGGCACGGTGACCTTCCTCAACGGAACGACGCCACTCGCCACCGTGGCGCTCTCGGGCAATCGCGCGAGCCTCACGCTGACGACGCTTCCACCCGGCTCGTTGACCCTGACCGCACGCTACAACGGCGATTCCACCAGCCAGGCCGTAACCTCCGCCCCCGTGACGGTGGTGGTGAATTCGCGTCCGAACCCCGCCAACGATGCCAGCGTGCGGGCGCAGGTCTCAGCGCAGATCAATACCGCCCTGCGCTTCAGCCAGACGCAGATCGCGAGCGTGACGAATCGCCTCGAACAGCTTCACGACCGGGACAACGAGGAGAGGACGCCCGATGCAGGCCCGGGCGGCATGGGCACCGGTCTCTCCGGCGGAACCCCGGGCGGGCGCCAAAACCGCGTGGCAGCCCCTGGCAGCGGCGCGGCCTTGGCCGAGGCCACGACGCGCAGTCTCGAATCGGGTGGTGCCATGCCGGCGCTTTCACGGGGCCATCGTTTTCCGGATGGCTCTCTCTCGCCGGGCCTGGGCTTGGCTGGCGGCAACCTGCCGGGCAGTGCCACGCCACCGCAGAATGACCTCGCGCGCGGCCTTCAGCAGATGACGACATTCGTGCCCGCCTTTGCCCAAGCCCTGAACCGGCAGGGTTCACTGCCTTTCCAGGTCTGGGCCGGCACCTCCATCGGCATCGGTCGCCCGCGGCTGGACGGAACCTACAACCAGCGCTTCACCAACGCGCATTTCGTGGTCGGCATGGATCGGAGATTCACGCCCGATCTCACCGCCGGGCTCGCCTTGTCATCGACCTTCGACAATGTCGATATCGGCTCGGACAATTCGAGGATCCGAGGGTTCTCGCCCGCGGCCTCGCTCTACGCTTCCTGGCGCGTGCTGCCGCAGACCTATCTCGATGTGCTGGGCGGGGCAGGCCTGGTCCGCTTCGACACGCAGCGCTTCTCGAGCGCCGGCGGCGTGATGCTCGACGGCGATCGCCATGGCCGCAACATCTTCGGTTCGGTGGGGCTCACGCGGCGCTTCACGAAGGATGACTGGACCGTCTCGCTTTACGGCCGGTTCGACATGATGGCCGCCTGGCTTGACGGCTATGCGGAGAAAGGCGACCCGCTCTGGGCGGTGCGCTATGGCAGCTCGTTCATCCAGAGCCATGCCGCTGTGATCGGCGGGCGCTTCGGCTATGATATCCGCCAGAGCTGGGGCACCCTCACCCCGCTTCTGCGGCTCGAATACCGCCACAATTTCCAGGGCGGCTATACCCAGGCCGTCGGTTATCTGGATGGTTTCTCTCCGGGCGTGATCACCGGCTCGGGGAGCAATCGCGGCCAGATGTCCGGCGGGGCGGGCCTCAGGGCACGCATCGGCAGCGATCTTGCCTTCGAACTGGGCTATCTCGCCTCCGGTACTCCCGCGCGACTTGAAATGCACCGATTCACCGGATCCATCCGCTACGATTTCTGAATGGCGCCGGCCCTGGAGCGAAATCCGATCTGAATGAATCAGATCGACCGCTCTCTGTTCTTGTGATTGATCGCATTTTCTTCGATCAACCGGCATCCGCTTGATCGGAAAATGCTCCAGATGCCACCAATGCGCGGATGGTTCCGGCGCGGATGCTGGTGGCATCGCGCAGAACAGTGAAAAGGGATGCCGGGCACGCGATAGCGATCGGTGAGGCACCATCCGAGAGGCAGGTCGATCGCGAATGACACGAGTTGATATCGCGGGGCATGTTGAGAGAGCGGGTTCAGTCGCCGCCCCCCGAGTATCAGGCTCATGCGACATCCCGATCGCCGACCGGCTCAAATTGAGCGAATGGCCTTGG
>JADCCH010000113.1 GCA_020252865.1 Methylobacterium sp. | reverse complement strand
GCTTTCGGGCGGGAAGATCGTTTCCATGGCACTCTCGGATGCTGGCGCTGCCGCCTTACGATTCGCTTGTTTGACGCCACGCCGCAAGCGGCGGATGATGGCAGATCAATCCAGCCGGAAGTTGCGCTGCGGCTCGCTGGACTTGAGGTCCACCAGAACCGTCTCGCCGCCGATGGCCCGCTGGCCCTCCGTGACGAGCGCGCGCGCTTCCGCCGAAACGTAGATATCCGTACGCGAACCAAAGCGGATGAGGCCGAAGCGCGCGCCGGCGGTGATCTCCTCGCCTTCCTTCACGAAGCAGAGGATGCGCCGCGCGATGAGCCCGGCGATCTGCACGCAGCCAATGTGGCCAGAGGAACTTTCGATCACGAGGCTGTTGCGCTCGTTATCCTTCGAGGCCTTGTCGAGATCGGCATTGAGGAAAAGGCCGGGCGTGTAGACAATTCTGCGGATTCTGCCCGAAACCGGCGCGCGGTTGATATGCACGTCGAAGACCGAGAGAAAGATCGAGATCATCAGCATCGGCTGGTCGCCGAGGCCCAGTTCGGGCGGCGGCACGGCATGGCCCACGAAGCTCACGCGGCCGTCCGCCGGGGAAACAACGAGCCCCTCGCGCAAGGGGGTCATGCGCTCCGGGTCGCGGAAGAAATAGGCGACGAACAGGGGCAAGAGCCAGAAGATCCAGCCCACGCGCGGCAGCAGCCAATCCGCCGCCAGCGCGAGAACAACCGCCCCGGCCACGAAAAGGAAGCCCTCGGGATGAATCGGGGTGATCTGTTTGCGAATGGACGCGACAATCGACATGAACGAACTTTCCTGATGTGGCAGGCTGATCCTGCCCGAACAGCCCTGCGGCCGCCAAACAATGCGCCGCTCCCTATCATGCGGCGGGCGCGCGGGGAAAGGCCTGCCAAATGCCACCGGCCATCCGCGCAAGCTTTCGTGGTCGCAACGATCCGACCGTTAGCCAAAACGGAGAATTGTGATATTATGCCGCATATGGCATGGAAACATGCTTGGGTGCCCGCGCGTATCCGAAGAAAATCAGCGCTTAATATCAGCATAACATAGATGTTCGCACCGCAGTGAGCCAGCTGGACTCCAGGCTTGATCGGGACGGAGAAAAGCTGGCGAGGAGGTTGTCATGGACCATTCTCTTGGCATCGCCTGCATCGGTTACGGTTCCCTGCGCATGTTGCGCGCCCATCGTTTTGCGCTTGCCACGGCCCAGAGCCCGGCGCGACTCATCCTCGCAGAGCCCGATCCGGTTGGCTTCTGCGTCGAGGCCATGAGCTGCGATCACCCCGAATGGGTGGAACGGATCGACCAGGATACGCGTCTTTTCATCCGCAAGCGCCTGCAGCGCGAGGCGGAACGCACGGGCCCGACGCTTCTGCACTGATTGAACCAGCTTCGGGGGGATACAGCGGACGCAGGCCGCATCCATGTGCTTTTTTTCGTTGCCGTCGCGTTGCCTCAGGCCTGAAGCGAGGTGCGCAGGCTCGGTTCCTCGGTTTCCGCCGCGCGCTTCAGCGTTTCGCGGGCGAGATCGACCTCGCGCTGGCGGTTCCACATGCCGGCATAGAGGCCGCCCTTCGCGAGCAGCTCCTCATGCGTGCCGCTTTCGGCAATCACGCCCTTGTCGAGCACGATGATCTTGTCGGCATTCACCACGGTCGAGAGCCGATGCGCGATGACCAAAGTGGAGCGCCCGCGCGAGACGCGCTCCAGGGCATCCTGGATTTCCTTCTCGGTGTAGCTGTCCAGCGCCGAGGTCGCCTCGTCGAGCACGAGGATCGGCGGGCCCTTCAGGATGGTGCGCGCGATGGCAACGCGCTGCTTCTCGCCGCCTGACAGCTTCAGCCCGCGCTCGCCCACCTGCGCCTCGTAGCCTTCCGGCAACTGGCGGATGAAGGGATCGATCTGCGCGAGGCCGGCGGCCTTCTCCACCTCGGCCTTGTCGGCCTCGTAGCGGCCATAGCCGATATTGTAGGCGATGGTGTCGTTGAAGAGCACCGTATCCTGCGGCACGATTCCCAGCGCATTCCGCAGCGAAACCTGCGTCACATCGCGGATATCCTGGCCGTCGATGGTGATGCGTCCGTCAATCACATCGTAGAAGCGGAAGAGCAGGCGCGAGAGCGTGGACTTGCCCGCTCCCGAAGGCCCGACAATCGCCACCGTCTGCCCCGGCGGCACCTCGAAGGAAACCCCTTTCAGGATTGGTCGCTCGGGCACATAATGGAACGTCACATCCTCGAAACGGATGCGTCCTTCGCTCACGGCCAGCGGCTTGGCATCCGGGCGATCCTCCACCTCCGCATTCCTGTTCAGGATGTCGAACATCTTCTCGATATCGATGATCGCCTGCTTGATCTCGCGATAGACCATGCCCATGAAGTTCAGCGGCTGATAGAGCTGGATCATCAGCGCGTTGATCATCACGAAATGGCCAACGGAGTTCCTGCCGGCCACCACATCGGCAGCGGACATCGCCATGCAGAGCGTGAGCGCGAGCGTGAAGATCACCGCCTGGCCGGTATTGAGAACGGCGAGCGAGGTATAGGTCTTCACCGAGGCGCGCTCATATCGGACAAGGCTGCGATCATAGCGGCCACGCTCGCGTTCTTCGGCTCCGAAATACTTCACGGTCTCGAAATTCAGGAGTGAATCCACCGCTTTCGCGTTGGCGTCGGTGTCGCTCTCGTTCATGCGGCGGCGGATTTCCATGCGCCATTGCGTGGCCTTCACCGTGAACCAGAGATAGATCACGATCATCACCAGCACGGTGACGACGTAACGCCAGTCGAACTCGATCGCGAAGACGCCGATCACCAGCGCGAATTCCACGATTGTGGGGATGAGCGTCATCAGCGTCATGCGCGTGAGCTCTTCGATCCCGTCGCGGCCGCGCTCAAGCACGCGGGTCAGGCCGCCGGTCTTGCGCTCGAGATGGAAGCGCAGCGAGAGCCGATGCATATGCGCAAAGGTGCGCAGCGCCAGCTGACGCACGGCATTCATCGCGACTTTCGCGAAAAGGCCTTCGCGCAGTTGCGTGAAGATCACCATGAGGATGCGCACGGCACCATAGAGCATGGTCGCCAGAACCGGCGCGGCGATGAGCCAGCCAAGGCTGCCCACCTCGTCGCTTCTGCCGCCGGAGGCCGCCACCAGCGCATCCGTCGCCCATTTGAACGTATAGGGCATCATCACCGTGAAGCCCTTGGCGACCAGGATCAGCGCCAGCGACACGCCAATGGTGCGCTGAAGATCGGGCCGATCATGCGGCCAGAGGAAGGGCCAGAGCCTGCGGATGGTGGAAAGCAGGGAGGCCTCGCCCTCGCGGGCAGACAAAGACGGGGACGGGCTCGACACGTGAACGAAATCCTGTTCGAAACGGCAATCCGCAGGGAGCCGGCCAACCCGGACCGGACCGGACGCTTGTCGCGCGACCTTTCGCCACGACTCCGGCAAGATAGGCATGGCGCGCCGGCTTGTCATGCCCCGAAGAAGGATTTTCCTCGCTCACGCCCCTTGCGGCCCTGCCGAAAAAAGGGCGGGATCGGTGCATGGCGATTCGATCCATTTGCGTGTTCTGCGGCTCGGGCAACGGCACCGATCCGAGATTTCTGGCAGCGGCGGAAACGCTTGGCCGCCTCATGGCGGAACAGGGCTTCGGCCTGGTTTATGGCGGAGGCAGCCACGGCCTGATGGGTGCCGTGGCGCGCTCGGTGCTGCGGCATGGCGGGCATGTCACCGGGATCATCCCGGATTTCCTGAAAGCGCGCGAGATGATGCTCGAAGGCGCGCAGGAAATGCACGTGACCCGCAACATGCACGAGCGGAAGATGCTGATGTTCGAGAAGGCAGATGCCTTCGTCGCCCTCCCGGGCGGCATCGGCCCGCTGGAGGCACTGGTCGAACAGCTCACCTGGAGCCAGCTCGGCCAGCACGAGAAGCCCATCGTGCTTGCAAACATTGCCGGCTTCTGGAAGCCACTGATGGTTCTCTTCGCTCATATGCGCGAGACGGCTTTCATCCGCGCCGGCCTCGAGGTCCGCTACCAGATCGCGGAGCGCGTGGAAGAGATCCTTCCGATGTTGCAGGAAATCGACCAGTTGAGCGCAAAACTTGCGGAATAAGCCGCCATGAACAAATCCTTTCGCGCGATCTCTTGATTTATCCTCAATTCGGGCGAATGCTCTGAAGCTCTCGCGTATCGAATGAGGATTTCCGCATGCGTTCCAAAGTTTTGATGGCCGTTCTGGCCGGGTGTTCGGTTCTTGCGGCGGGCAGCGCGATGGCGCAGGGCTCGCGGGCGACGCCGAAGAATGCGAGCGAGGCGATCGTGGTCAACGGCCGCAGCGTGGCCGTGACGGGCCTCGAGATCACCTCTGCCAAGGGTGAGAAGGTCGGCGCGCTGAAGAAAGCGCTGGAGCCTGGCAAGCGGCAAAGCTTCAAGTTCCGCCCGCGCAACGGCTGCGTCTTCACCATCTCGGCATCGTTTGCGGATGAGGCGGAATTCGAGCCGACCGAACAGGATCTCTGCATGGACAAGACCATCCGCTTCGTGGATTGAGCCACGCCTGGCGGCATCGAAAACGAGGGGCGGGGGCGCGCGCCGCCCGCCTTGTCACTCCGCCGGCAGCGCTCGCCGTCCGCCTGGCGCGCATAGACCTGCACGGGCATGGTCGCGATCGTTCCGGCGATCAGGTTCACCGCCGCATAGACCGCCGAGATCGCCAGGGCGCTGCGCTCGTTCAGGGCCGGCAGACCCGCCT
>JADCCH010000112.1 GCA_020252865.1 Methylobacterium sp. | reverse complement strand
CGATATCCGCGCCGAGCGCCACCGCGAGCGCCGGCACGAGCGCGATCAGCCCGCGCCCCGCAAACGAGGTGAGCAGCAGCAGGGCCGCCGTGGAACTCTGCATCGCCAGCGCAACGAGCGCGCCGAGCCCGACAGCACGCACGCGGTTCTTCGTGGCCCGCATCAGCCAGCCGCGCAATTCCTCGCCGAAAGCGCGGGTCACGCCCGTTTTCACAAGCCGCGTGGACCAGAGAAGCAGCGCGATCGCGCCCAGAAGGTTGAGAAGAACGGAACCACCGCCCATCAGAGGCGATCCCGGAAGGCAAACCCGATGAGCATGGCGACTGGACCTTCCTGGCGCGCCATTCGTGGCGCGACCTGCCTCACGCAGAATCGCAATCTTGTTATTCGCCGGCTAAAATATCAAGCGGCAAATCAGCCCATTTCTTACCCCATCTCTTACCGGCTTTTGGCGGTTGCCAAGCCCGTTCCGGCTGTCATGATTGCGACGGGAAGAGGCGCGCGCGAAATGCGCGGAGAGCAGGCGACGGGAAGCGGGCATGGCGGGGAATCTGACCTTCGAGGCGCTGAAGGCGGCCGTGAAAGCGGGCGAGATCGACACGGTTCTCGTCTGTTTCGCGGATATGCAGGGGCGGCTCATCGGCAAGCGCTTCCATGCGGAATTCTTCGTCCAGGGCGGGCATGAGGAAACCCATGCCTGCGACTACCTTCTCGCCAACGACATCGATATGGAGCCGGTGCCGGGCTACAAGGCCTCGAGCTGGGAGAAGGGCTACGGCGATTTCGTCCTGAAGCCGGATCTCTCCACGCTTCGCCATGTGCCGTGGCTTGCCGGAACCGCGCTGGTGCTCTGCGATGTCGAGGATCACCACCATCATGATCTCGCGCATTCCCCGCGGCAGATGCTGAAGAGACAGCTCAGGCGGCTCGAGGAGCGCGGCTACATGGCCTATTTCGCTTCAGAGCTGGAATTCTACCTTTTCGACGAGAGTTTCGAGGCCATCCGCGCCAAGCGCTACCACGAGCCGAAGACGGCGGGCCAATACATCGAGGATTACCACATCCTCCAGACCTCCAAGGCGGAGGAGGTGATGCGCGCCATCCGCCTGGGCCTCGCCGGCGCAGGGATTGCGGTGGAAAATTCCAAGGGCGAATGGGGGCCGGGGCAGGAGGAGATCAATGTCCGCTACGCCGATGCCCTCTCGATGGCCGACAACCACACGATTCTGAAGAATGGCATCAAGGAGATCGCGTGGTCGAAGGGCAGGGCCGTCACCTTCATGTCGAAATGGCGCTATGATCTCGCGGGGTCATCGTCGCATATCCACATGTCGCTGTGGGACAAGGCCGGAAAGACGCCGCTCTTTCTCGACAAGAACGCCGAACACGGCATGAGCGCGCTGATGCGCAGCTTTGTGGCGGGGCAGCTCAGATATGCCCGTGACATCACCTGGTTCCTGGCACCCTATATCAACTCCTACAAGCGATTCATGGCCGGCACCTTCGCCCCCACCAAGGCCGTCTGGAGCCGCGACAACCGCACGGCGGGGTTTCGCTTGTGTGGCGAGGGCACCAAGGCCATCCGCATCGAGTGCCGCATCGGCGGAGCGGATCTCAATCCCTATCTCGCTTTCTCCGCGCTGATCGCGGCGGGGCTCGCCGGCATCGACGAGAAGCTCGAACTGGCAAAACCCCATTCCGGCGATGCCTATGGCGGGCGCAGGCTGCCGGAAATCCCCAAGACCTTGCGCGAGGCCGCCGAGGCGCTCGACAAATCGAAGCTGGTGCGCGAGGCATTGGGTGATGATGTGGTGGATCATTATGTTCACACCGCGCGCTGGGAGCAGGCGGAATATGATCGGCGCATCACCGATTGGGAGTTGTTCCGGGGCTTCGAGCGGTACTAAACCGGCGCCAGCCGAGGACAGATCATGACCGACATCACCTGCATCTCCCCCATTGATGGCGCGGAAGTCGCGCGCCGGCCCATCGCCAACGACGAGGAGATCGCCGCGGCGCTTTCGGCCGCACGCGCGGCGCAGGCGGAATGGCGGCATGTTCCGCTTGCCGAACGGCAGGCGATGGTCGGTCGCTTCGTCGATTGCATGCTGGCGATGAAGGACGAGATCGGCCCGGAACTCACCCGCCAGATGGGCCGGCCGATCCGCTATGCCGCGGGCGAACTCAAGGGCTTCGAGGAGCGCGCCCGGCACATGATCGCCATCGCGCCCACGGCGCTCGCCGATCTCATGCCGGAGAAGCGCGAGGGATTCACGCGCTTCATCCGCCGCAATCCGACAGGCATCGTCTTCACCATCGCACCTTGGAATTATCCGTATCTCACGGCGGTGAACACGGTCGTGCCGGCGTTGGTCGCGGGCAATGCGGTGATCCTGAAGCACGCGGCGCAGACAATACTCGTGGGCGAGCGCTTCCAGATGGCGGCGGATGAAGCCGGCCTGCCGAAAGGGCTGTTCCGCACGCTCGTTCTCGGCCACGGGGAAACGCTGAAGATCATCTCGACCGGTTCGGTCCATCAGGTCTGCTTCACGGGATCGGTGGAGGCGGGGCGGGTGATCGAGCGCGCGGCGGCAGGCACCTTCACCGGCGTGGGCCTCGAACTCGGCGGAAAAGACCCGGCTTACGTGCGGCCCGATGCCGATTGGCAGAATGCGGTGGAGACGGTGGTGGATGCCGCCTTCTTCAATTCCGGCCAGTGCTGCTGCGGCATCGAGCGCGCCTATGTGCATGCCGATCTGTTCGACAAGTTCGTGGCCGACGCCAAGGCGCTGGTGAAACAATATGTGATGGGGAACCCCTTGAGCGAGGCCGTGACCCTTGGCCCGATGGCACAGTTGCGACTCGCCGATGTGGTGCGCGCGCAATCGAACGCCGCGATGAAGGCGGGCGCGAAGCCGCAGCTCTGTCCGGTTGATTGGGCCGCGAACCGCGACGGCACGCCCTATCTCGCTCCGCAGATCTTCACAAACGTCACGCATGACATGGCGGTGATGAACGAGGAGAGCTTCGGCCCCGTGCTCGGCATCATGCCCGTGCGCGATGATGACGAGGCGATCCGCCTGATGAATGACAGCAAATACGGCCTCACCGCCGCAATCTTCACGCGGGATATCGCCGCGGCCGAACGCATTGGCGACCGGCTCGAAACTGGCACGGTCTTCGCGAATCGGGCGGATTATCTCGATCCCGGCCTCGCCTGGACCGGCGTGAAGGAGACCGGGCGCGGCGCCTCGCTCTCTGTGCTCGGTTACGACGCGCTGACCCGCCCCAAGAGCTTCCACCTGAAACACGTCTGAGACCGACCATGAACCTTCGCGGCAACTGGAACTACCCCACTGCTGTGCGCTTCGGCGCGGGGCGCATCGCCGAGCTTACCGATGCGGTGAAGAAGGCAGGCTTCTCGCGGCCTCTGCTGGTGACCGACCCCGTGCTTGCGACGATGCCGATGGTCGTTGCCGCCAAGGCGCAGCTCGATGCGGCGGGTTTGCCTTGCGCCATCTTCTCCGATGTGAAGCCGAACCCGGTCGCTGCAAATGTGGAAGCGGGGATCGCGGTTCTGCGCGCGGGGCAGCATGATGGCGTGGTCGCGTTCGGCGGCGGCTCGGCACTCGATGCCGGCAAGGTCATCGCCTTCATGGCCGGGCAGACCCGCCCGATGTGGGATTTCGAGGATGTCGGCGATTGGTGGACGCGCGCAGACCCGGCCGGCATTTTCCCCATCGTCGCGGTGCCCACCACGGCCGGCACAGGCTCGGAAGTGGGCCGCGCCGGCGTCATCACTGATGAGTTCACGCATACGAAGAAGGTGATCTTCCACCCGCTGATGATGCCGAAGATCACGATCTGCGATCCCGAACTCACCGTGG
>JADCCH010000111.1 GCA_020252865.1 Methylobacterium sp. | reverse complement strand
CGTCTCGCGGAACGGGCGAATGCCTCGGCGGGCTATCTCTCCGGCGGGGAGCAGCAGATGCTGGCCATCGGCCGAGCCCTGATGACGAAGCCGCGGCTGCTGATGCTGGATGAGCCTTCGCTCGGCCTGGCACCCTTCCTCGTGGACGAGATTTTCGACATCATCCGCCGCATCAACGAAACCAGCGGCGTGGCCGTATTGCTGGTGGAGCAAAATGCCACGGCCGCGCTCGAAATCGCCCATTCCGGCTATCTGATCGAGAACGGTCGCATCCTGATGAGTGGCGATGCCGCCTCGCTGCGCAGCAACCCCGATGTTGTCGAAGCCTATCTTGGCGGGCATCAGCGCGTCGATTATCACGCGGTGAAGCATTATCGTCGCCGAAAGCGCTGGCTGTCATGACCGGTCCGGCCTTCTTCGATTCGCTTGAAACGCGTGACCCCGCCAAAAGGCTGGCCGATCAGCTGGCAAGCCTGCGGGCCTGCCTGGCCACGGCCATGACCATCCCCGGCTGGCGCGAGCATCTCGGCCCGGTGGAGCCCGCGGCGATCGACCATCTTTCGGCCTTGGCCGACCTGCCGGTCCTGCGCAAATCAGACCTGCCCGCGCTTCAGAAGGCCCGGCTCCCGTTTGGCGGCCTGATGCCGGGTCCGCTCGGCGGCTGGAAGCGGCTGATGATGTCCCCAGGACCGATTTTCGAGCCGGAATCGCAGGAAATCGACCCATCGAGGGCGGCCCGGGCGATGTTCGCGGCCGGGATCCGCGCCGGCCAGATCGTCCAGAACACCTTTTCCTACCATCTCACGCCTGGCGGCTGGTGCTTCGATGGCGGTGCCCGCCTCTTGGGCTGCGCTGTCATTCCCGCCGGTCCGGGGAATACCGAGGCCCAGCTGGATCTCATCGATGCCTATCGCCCCGGCATCTATGCCGGGACGCCGGATTACCTGAAGATCCTGCTCGAAGCGGCCGATCAAAAAGGGCGGGACGCCTCCTCGCTCGAACGCGCCATCGTCTCCGGAGCGGCGTTTCCGCCCAACCTGCAAGCCTGGGTGGCGGATCGCGGCATCGATGCCTATCAATGCTACGCGACAGCGGAATGCGGCATCATCGCCTATGAAACCGGCGCCCGCGAAGGCATGGTGATCGATGAAGGCGTGATCGTCGAGTTGGTCCGCCCCGGCACGGGCATGCCGGTGGAGCCAGGCGAGGTGGGCGAAGTCGTGGTGAGCGTGCTGGACCCGGCCAAGCCGCTGATCCGCCTTGCCGTCGGCGACCTTTCGGCCTTCCTGCCCGGCCTTTCGCCCTGCGGCCGCACCAATCAGCGCATCAGGGGCTGGATGGGCCGGGCGGATCAGACCGCGAAGGTCCGCGGCATGTTCGTTCGGCCCGAACAGGTGGCCCGGCTCCTGGCCACCTTGCCCGGCGCCATGCGGGCGCGCCTGGTGATCGGCCGGGACAATGACCGCGATCAGCTCACGCTGCGGCTGGAACAGACGGGTGATGGCCCGGACCTCGCCGCCATTGCGGCCGCCAGCCGCGCCATCCTCAAGCTCGATACGATGGTGGAGAAAGTCGCGCTCGGAACCCTGCCGCGGGATGGCGTGGTGATCGAGGACCGGCGGCCGTTGTGAGTGCTTGATCGCGGGTGGCGCCTGACGCCATCATGCCGCGCATGCGAGGCCCGATCGGGCTCCGCGACGTTCGAGGGGGTTCAGACCAGAATGACAAGCGGTGCCATGGCTCTCCCGGAAACCGCGATGGCGGGTGGCACGACCGTCACCGAATTGTTCTTGCACCGGACCCGGTTGAACCCGGAGGCGGTGGCCCTGCGGGAGAAAGGCCGGGAAATCACTTACGGCGCACTGCGCGAGCGTGTGCTGCGGCTGGCGAGCGTCTTCCGGGATTTCGGGCTGCAACAGGGCGACCGGATTGCGCTGCTCTCGGAGAATCGCAGCGAATACATCGAGATCCAGCTGGCGGCGGGATGCCTGGGGCTGATCGTCGCCTGCCAGAACTGGCGGCAATCCACAACTGAACTCGATCATTGCATCCGCCTCGTTTCGCCGGCGCTGGTCATCGTCTCGTCACGGTTCCAGGCGGCCTTTGCCGCAACCGGGCTTGACCTGCCCTGCTGGACAATCGAGGATGTCCATGATCACGCCATTGCGCACGCCACTCCGCTGGCGAGCCTTCCGGCCATCAGTGGCGAGGCCGGGTTGATCATTCTCTACACCAGCGGCACGACGGGCCTGCCCAAGGGTGCTCTGATCAGCCATCGCGCCGAAATCGCCCGGATGGCGGTGGGCCAGATGGATCTCGGCATCACGCGGGATGATGGCTTCATCGCCTGGGCGCCGATGTTCCACATGGGCTCGACCGACCAGATGCTGGCGACGCTGATGTCCGGTGGAATCGTGCATGTGGTGGATGGCTTCCAGCCGCGCGAAATCGTGGAAATCATGCGTGATTATCCGTTGGGCTGGCACCTGCTGATGCCGGGTTCGATCGAACCCGTGGTGGAGATCCTGCGCAGCGAAGAGATCCGGGCAAAGAGTATCCGCATCATCGGCGCCATGCTCGATCTGGTGCCGCGCGCCCTCGCGATTGATCTCGCGACCCTGTCCGGCACGCCCTACCTCAACAGTTTCGGCTCCACGGAAACCGGGCTTCCGCCCGCTTCGGCGCGACGCATGTCAACGGAGGACCTGCTTGGCCCGATTTCGAAATGGCCGAATTCGCTGGTCGATATCCGGCTGGTCGACAGCGAGGGCAACGCGGTGCCCGATGGCGAACCCGGCGAGATGGCGGTGCGCGGTCCGACCCTGTTCAGCGGCTATTGGAACGCGCCGGAAACCAACCGCAAGGATTTTTCCGGAGGCCGCTTCCGCATGGGAGACATGTTCATCAGGAACCCGGATGGCTCGTTCGATTTCGTTGATCGGGCGAAATACATGATCAAGTCCGGCGGCGAGAACATCTATCCCGCCGAGATCGAGCGTGTCCTGCTGGCCGATCCCCGCATCCGTGATGCGGTCATCGTGCGCAAACGGGATGCGCGCTGGGGCGAGATCCCGGTCGCGCTGATTGCCCGCCAAGCCGATGATCTCGATGCAGCGGATGTCGATCGGCTCTGCCGTGCGTCGCTCGCCGGCTACAAACGCCCGCGCGAAGTGCATTTCGTGGCCTACGAGGATCTGCCGCGCAGCACCACGGGCAAGATCCAGCGCCATGAAGCCGAGAAGATGCTGACCGAGAAGGGAACGCCATGACCGAGAGCCCTGTTCTGTGCGACATCCGCGATGCGATCGCCTGGGTCACACTCAACCGGCCGGAGCAGCTCAACGCGCTTTCGGTCGGCCTGATCCGCGCCCTCGCCACCACGCTCGACACCATCGCGGCCAGGCCGACCTGCCGTGCCATGGTGCTGACCGGG
>JADCCH010000110.1 GCA_020252865.1 Methylobacterium sp. | reverse complement strand
TTGCCTTGGGCGGGCCTGCCGGCGGCATCTGGGCCTGCGCCACCTCTTCGATGAGATTCGTCTGGTCCCGCTCCAGCCCGGCGAGACTAACCTCGCCACGCTCGGACAGCACCAGCCGGGCACGGTGGATGAGCCAGGCCCCCACGGTGTCGAGCGCGAGAATGCCCGCGCAATCGATGCGGAACGGCGCGGCGACGCTTCCCTGTTTCAGGGCTGTTTGGAGGGTGGTCTCGAGATCGGAGGCATGATCCGCCGTCCAGGCACCGGACAGCTGCAAGATCCCGCTTCCCCGCGCTGCGTCTCCCCAGATCGCGGAAGGCCGCGCCATGCCAGTTCCCGAACCTCTTCCGTGCCGGAAAGGAGCGGAATCAAGCCGCTCAACCTATTCTCTCTCGTAACATCGCCGGAAAGCTGGCGGCAAGCCGCTTTCGGAAAGCAATCGTTAACCATTGCCGAGGCAGGTTGTTTCAAACCAGAATCGATCTTTTCCCGGGAAGAGCGGCTCCTCGAAAATGACGTCGTTGATCAAACCGCCGACGTATGATGACGCGGCCTACGAGCAGATCGCCGCAGCCGTGATGGAAACAGAGCGCGGACGCTGGTTCCTTGCGGAATACGCCAGGCGCAACCGCCAGGCCGACACCGAAACGCTGCTGGATGCGATCAACAAGCTGTCGCGTTCGCTCAACACCCGTCCTGTGCTCAGCGGCTCGGATGTCCTGCATCGGCAGATTCTCGACATGGCGCGCGCCATCCTTCGGGCCGAGAAGGAAATCCGGGCGATGCATGCACGCGACGGCCGTGGCATCCAGTTTGCCGCTGCGTCCGAAACGCTCGATTCCGTGGTGGAAACGACAGAAAAGGCCACCTCCGCCATCCTCTCCACCGCCGAGCGGGTGCAGGAGCAGGCCTGGACCCTGCGCGAATTGGGCGTCGACCCGGCAGTGTGCGATGAACTCGATCGTTCCGCGACCGAGATCTACACCGCCTGCGGCTTCCAGGATCTCACGGCCCAGCGCATCGCCAAGGCCGTGGAAACCCTGAAATTCCTCGATGCGCGCATCCGCTCGCTGGTCGAGGCCGCCGGCCTGGCCGACGAAATCACCGAGGAAATCGAGGATATCGACGCGACCATCGCCATGGAGATGGAGACGGCGCGCACAGAGCCCGACATCTGGATGAGCGAAGCGAACCAGGCGGAGATCGACGAAACCTTCGATTTCTTCGTCCCGGCCGAACGCGCCGAGCCAACCATGGTCGGCGCCGAACTGCTCGAAATGGACGACATCGCGCCCAAGATCGAGACGCCGGCCAGGGCTGCGCTCGAACCGGCTCCGCAAGCCCTTCTTGCCCCGCCAGTCAGCGAGGATGAGGCGCTGTTCGAAGGAATGGCGGATATTCTCGCCGAACCCGAAGAGCCTCCGCCGACAGAACCCTCCCCGCTGGAGAGCCTCGACGACCTCTCGGCCCGCGACCGGCTCCGCGCCCTCCGCTGAGCGGTCCGGCCCGGAATCGGTTTCGCCCAGGCACTCTTCACGGGTTGTGAAAGCTGCGGGCACTCCTTAAGCTTCTCGCCTCGCGCTTTCGGAATCCGCTTCTCATGCCCTTGGAAACATCATCCTCCGCCGTTCCCTCGGCGGAGCCACCGCAGCATCGCCCGCTTCTGGGGATCCTGTTCAAGGTGGCCTCGGCCTTCACCTTTTCCTGCATGGGCGCTGCGGTGAAGGTGGTCGGCTCGATCACCCCGGCGGATCAGGCCTTCCCGGTGGGGCAGATCGTGTTCTGCCGTTCGTTCTTCGCGCTCATCCCGGTCTTCACCTGGATGGCGCTGATCGGGAAGCTCAATACCGCCTTCCAGACGAACAACCACAAGGGCCACCTGAAGCGCGGGCTCATCGGCTCACTGGGCATGTTCTTCGGCTTCACGGCATTGATCATGCTGCCTCTGACCGATGCGACCGCCATCTCGTTCACCGCGCCGCTGATTTCCGTGGTTCTCGCGGCTTTTGTGCTGGGCGAGGTCGTGCGCCTTTATCGGTGGACCGCCGTGCTCGTCGGCTTCTGCGGCGTCATCGTGATGCTCTGGCCCTACATCTCGGCCGATGCCATCAGCCGCCAGCCGGATACGACGCTCGCCCTCGGCGCCCTGTTCGGCTTCCTCGGCGCGACCTGCGCCGCCTTCGCGATGATCGAGGTGCGCCGCCTGACGGCCACGGAGAGCACTTCCGCGATCGTGATCTTCTTCTCGCTGATGACGACCACCTTCGGCATGCTGACCGTGGTCGGCGGTGGCATCGACCCGGAATGGGCATGGCGAACCCCCGATGCCAAGCAGGCCTTGTTCCTGATCCTGGTGGGCGTGATGGGCGGCTTCGGGCAAATCTTCCTCACCGAGAGCTATCGCCGCGCGCCGGCCTCCACGGTCGCGCCCTTTGATTACACCGGCATGATCTTCGCGATGGCCTGGGGCTATTTCCTGTTCGGGGAATTCCCGCACGAGCTTGTGCTCATTGGTGCCTGCATCGTCTGCGGCGCGGGAATCTATGTCATCCTGCGGGAACGCCAGCTCGGCATCGATCGCAAGAGGCAGGCTGAAGCCTCGCCGCCCCGTTCGATCTGAGGATCAGCCCTCGGGCGGAGCGAGCGTCAGGCGCAGGCCATCCAGAGCCGCCTCCCAGAGGATCTGGCAGGAGAGGCGTGAATTGGGCCTCGCGTGCAGAAGTTGGTCGAGCATCGCTTCCTCATCCTCTCGGGCCGGCATGAGGCGGGCGAACCAGTCGGGATCGACATAGACATGGCAGGTGCCGCAGGCGACCGAGCCGCCGCAATTCTCCGGCATCTCGACGCCGCATTCGCGCATGATTTCCATGAGGCGGAAGCCATTGAGACCGGGAAGCAGGTGGCGCACGCCTCCACGATCCAGCACATGGAAGGCTCCATCCGCCAGGGCGGGATCGAATGCTTCCGAAACGGAGGTCTCGGCCTCCCCATCATTCCCCCGGTCCAGCATTGCGCGACACCTCTTCTCGGTCCGGGCCGGCCTCCCCCGGCCAGCACAGACTTCCTTGCACGCCACGCTTGCCTCATGCCTTGCGCTGGGGCAAGAGAGAGGTTCGCTGAAGAGAATTTCCGTTCGATACATCAAACAGCAGGCAGGTGGGCCCCTCATGGCCGAGAAGGACAAGCCCAGGGACTTCGAAACAGGCGCGGCAGCGTTGTCTGGCCAACTTGGCAAGACGATCCAGCGCCTGCGCAAGAATTATAACCTCTCACTGTCCGAACTCGCCGAGCAATCCGGCGTTGCGAAATCCATCATCAGCCAGATCGAGCGCAACGAGACCAACCCGACACTCGCCACCATCTGGCGGCTGAGCCAGGCGCTCGACATTTCCATCGAGCGCTTTCTCGTCGACAGCGATGACGCGCCGGTCATCGAGAAGATCTCGAAGGGCGACACGCCCATCCTGCTCTCGGAGGATGGCAAGGTGCGCCTCGCCATCATCGGCTGGCTGAAAACGGTCGAGTGGCTGCAATGGTATGATGTGCATGCCGAAGCGGGTGGCGTGCTCGATTCCGATGCGCATCAGCGCGGCTCGGTCGAGTGCCTCTCGGTCTTCCACGGCGCATTCGAGGTCGAGGTCGGCGGTCAGAAGGAAATCGTCCGCGCGGGCGAGACGCTGCGTTATCGCTGCGACCGCCAGCACATCATCCGCTGCCTCGAGGGCGAAGCGGGCCATGCCACGATGGTCGTGATCCTGAAAGCGGCGGTGATGGAATAAGGCCCCGCGAGGCCATTCCGCTCATTTCTTGGCTGCAACCGGCTTGCCGGCAACCGGCGGCAGGTTCGCGAGAAATTCGCCCATGGCGAGGCGATCGGCATCGCTCAACTCGGCCATGTTCTTGATGACCGCGCCCATCGAGCCGCCCACGGTGAGGAAGCCCGGAGTCTCGCCCGTCTTCAGGAAGAGCGCGTGCTCCTCCCTTGTCCAGGCACCGATGCCATCCTTGTGCGGCGTGATGTTCGGCACAGTTCCCTTGCCCTCGGGATCAGGCCCGCCGCCGAAACGCTTCGCCGTGACGATGCCCCCCAGCGGATTGCGCGGCGAATGGCATTCGGCGCAATGGCCAGGCCCTTCGACGAGATAGGCCCCGCGATTCCATTCCGCACTCTTGCCGGCGACCGCCTGCTGCAACCGGCCATCGAGATGGAGCAGCTTCCAGCCGCCAAGGCTGCGGCGGATGTTGAAGGGGAAGCCGATCTCATGCGCCGGCGCGCGGCCCTCCACGGGCGCGAGCGACCGGATAAAGGCGAAGAGGTCCGCTAGGTCCTTTCCGCCCATCCGCTGGAACGAGGTGTAGGGGAAAGCCGGGTAATAATGGCTGCCATCCGGCGCCACACCCTCGCGCATTGCGATGATGAACTGGTCGGGCGTCCAACTGCCAATGCCATCACGCGGATGCGGCGAGAGGTTCGGCACATGGAAGGTGCCGAACGGGGTGTGCATGGGCAAACCGCCGCCGAGGTTCAGGCGATCATTCTGACCCGGTGTGGCATGGCAGGAGGCACAGCCCCCCGCGAAGAACATGGCGCGCCCATTGGCGAAATCAGTTGCGCCCGCAGGTGCAACCGGGCTTGAGCCGCGCAACAGGCGGAAAAAGGCCGGATCGGTCGCGACGAGGAAACCGGCGGCCCCGATCAGGGCCAGCCCGGTCACCGCCAGCAGAAGCCTGCGCATGCCTGTCTCTCCGCCGCGATCCAGCCCTGAGGCTTACTTCGCACGGAACGCATCGTGGCAGGTGCCGCAATTACTCAGAACTTTCGGCATTTCGGCCTTGAGGCTCGCTTCATCCCTGATGGCCGCGGCGGCACCCCTGGCATCCGCCTCGAGCTTGGTGAACATGCCGAGGAAGCGGGCATTGTCGGCCCAGATGGCCGGCAGAGCCTTGGTGTCACCCGTGCCCGAACCAGCCGGGAACAACTTCGCAGCCTTCGGCGCGCCTTCGGCGATGGTCTTCAGCGCTTCCTGAACCTTGGCGGCTTCAAAGGGGGCTTCACCGCGCAGCATCGGGCCCACGGGGCGCAGCGCGCCGCCGAAGCTCTTGAACACGTCCTTACGCTCGGTGATCGGGTTGGACTGCGCATAGGCTGCGGTGAGGCCGATCGCGACCAGAGCACCGGCGACGACGAGACGACGCATGGAGGTTTCCTCATATCTGGTGGGCGCCGATCACGGCGGACCCGGTTCAAGGCGAAGCCGCCAGAGGGTGCCGGCGGGGTGCGCTGGCGGCTGCTCAACCATGCGGCGCACACTTCACCGTTCCCGCATCCAGGCCGAGTGTCCAGCGGACTCTGATTGCAGAACCGCAAATCCAAGCGGTTCTCACTTCGTTGTGATCAGCCGTGTACTTTCACGGGCGCAGGGCTTCCCAAGGCCGGCGCGGGGTGGCCGGCATATCGATGTGACGAAGGCCGTTTTCGCGCCGCATG
>JADCCH010000011.1 GCA_020252865.1 Methylobacterium sp. | reverse complement strand
GGGGGCAAGGTGGATGTGGTGACACTCGAATTCGAGAATGTTCCGGTTGCCGCCCTGCGCTTCCTGTCGCGACATGTGCCGGTTGCGCCCTCGGCCGACGCGCTCGAAATCGCCCAGGATCGCCTCGCCGAGAAGACCTTCGCCACGAAGCTCGGCCTTGGCACGGCCCCCTTTGCGGATGTGCCCGATGCCGTCGCGCTGGAAGCGGGCCTTGCCCGCATCGGCACCCCGGCGATCCTCAAGACCCGCCGCTTCGGCTATGACGGCAAGGGCCAGATCAAGATCATGGCACCGGTGGATGCCGCGCAGGCGCTCGCCGATCTCAGGGGAGCGCCGGCGATCCTCGAAGGTTTCGTGCGCTTCTCGCATGAGGTTTCGGTGGTCGCAGCGCGCAAGGCCGACGGGTCTTTCGCCCCCTTCGATGTAACCGAGAACGAACATCGCAACCATATTCTCGATCGCTCGATCGCCCCGGCGCGGGTCTCGCCCGAAACGAGTGCCAAGGCTATCGCCGCCGCGCGCGCGATCGGTGAGGGGCTTGAATATGTCGGCACCTTCGCGGTGGAGTTCTTCGTGCTGGGCGAGGACGTGATCGTGAACGAGATCGCGCCGCGCGTGCACAATTCCGGCCACTGGACGCTCGATGGCGCGGTCACCTGCCAGTTCGAGCAGCATATCCGTGCGATTGTCGGCTGGCCCCTGGGCGATCCCCGGCGTATCGCGCGGGTCGAAATGCTCAATCTCGTGGGCGAAAACACCGCCCGCTGGGAGGCTCTGGCGGCGGAACCGGTCACCAAGATCCACCTCTATGGCAAGGCCGAAATCCGGCCGGGCCGGAAGATGGGCCACGCCACGCGCTTGACGTTTCCAGCCTGAACCCGCCGATAAAGGCTGAATTTTCCCGATATGCGGCGTGGACAACCGAATTGAGCTGTGGTATCCGCCCGACCTCTCGAAGAAGCTCCGGTTTTGCCGGGGCTCAATCGCAATTCCCAGATTGGACGGAGCAAACGTGCAGGTTCTCGTTCGTGACAACAATGTCGATCAGGCTCTTCGTGCGCTGAAGAAGAAGATGCAGCGCGAGGGCATCTTCCGCGAGATGAAGCTGCGCGGCCATTACGAGAAACCGTCCGAGAAGCGCGCCCGCGAAAAAGCCGAGGCCGTTCGCCGCGCCCGCAAGCTGGCCCGCAAGCGCATGCAGCGCGAAGGCCTGATCGCAGCCGCCCCGAAAAAGGCGAAGTGATCCTGCAGGATCGCTTCCCAGTGGCGGTCCTCTCTCGGGTGAACGGTGTTTTCTTCCCATCGGGAGGGAAATGCGTCACCATATGATTGAGCGTTAAGGAAGGCGTCCGATATCCAACGGACGCTTTTTTGTTGTTGGAGACCGGCATGAACGGGACGATGGCTGAGGCTCTGCCGCAAGGCGGAAAGCGGGCATGGCGTTTTGCCGTGCCGCTGATGCTGGCTCTCGGGCTCGGCGCGTGTGAATCCGTGACCCCGCTCAACATGCCGTCGGTCGCGGAGATCGACGATCCCAGCAATGCCCCGGCGCAGCAGGCGAATATCGGCTCCCTGACCGATGTGATCCGCCGCAACCCCAACGATCCGCAGGCCTACAACACCCGTGGCGTGGCCTTTGCCCGCTCCGGCCGGTTCGGCGAGGCCGTGGCTGATTTCTCCCGCGCCATCCAGCTCGATCCGGAATATGCGGCGGCCTACACCAATCGTGGCCTCGCGCATCGCCAGGCCGGGCGCAGTGCCGAAGCGTTGAGCGATTTCAACCGCGCGATCCAGGCCGATGCCCGCTACTACCCGGCCTATCTCGCGCGTGGAAACCTGAAGCGTGCGCAGGGCAATCTCGGCCAGGCCATCGCCGATTTCGGTGAGGTCATCCGCCTCAACCCCGAAGGTGCCGAGGCCTATCACAGCCGCGGCCTCGCCTATCAGAGCCAGGGCCAGCACAATTTCGCGCTCTCGGATTTCGATGGCGCGATCGACCGCAACCCTTATGTCGCAGCACCCTTCCAGGCACGCGGCCAGAGCCGCCTCGCGACCGGCAAGGTCGATGATGCGCTCGAGGATTTCAACGCGGCCTTGAACATCGACAACAGCAATGCCGAGAGCTGGGCCCGGCGGGGTGTGGCGCTCAGCCGTCAGGGCAAGAGATCCGACGCCGCTGAAAGTTTCCAGCGCGCCATGACGATCGACGCCAACAACCGCACTGCCCGCGAGGGCATGCGGATGACAGGTTTCTGAACGTCAGGGAATCGCCGCGAGCCAGCCCAGGATGTCCGGCATCGGCCCGCGATCGAGCGGCACGACGTGTGGTTCGCCCGGATAGACCTTGCGCGTGACCTGCCCCGGCTTGCCGAGAGCGGCGAGCTTTTCGGAATCCTCGACCGGGATCACCCGGTCTGCCGTGCCGTGGAAGATGAAGATGGGCTCGTCCACCTGCCTGATGAACTGGTCCGAGCGGAACTGGTCGGCCAGCAGCAGCGAGACCGGCAGCCACGGATAGCCCGCGCGCGCCCGTTCCAGCACCGAGAGATAGGGGCTATCGAGGATCACCCCGCGGACCCGGGCTTCGGCCGCGAGCCTGAGGGCCACTCCCGTTCCGAGCGATTCGCCGAAGATCACGATCCGGGTCGGCGCGACGCGGCGCGACAGTTCCGCGAGGATCGTCCGGGCATCGGCATGGAGCCTTGCCTCGCTGGGCGCTCCGCCCGAGCCGCCATAGCCGCGATAGGAGATGGCAAGCACACCCGAACCATCCCCCGCCAGCAATCCGAAACGGCCGGCACGGCGGGAGAGCCCGTTCGCATTGCCCT
>JADCCH010000109.1 GCA_020252865.1 Methylobacterium sp. | reverse complement strand
TCATGAGTGAACGGGTTTCTTCGGAGCGCAGGATGACACCCCGACGACAGGATGGGCGGATATCCGTTCCGCTGCGAAAAGGCCGGCGGCAGTCCCTGTTCACCCCCATGCGCCTCGCCGTTGCCGCCGCGACGGTCACCGGTCTCGTGATCGTGCTCAATGCCGTGATGTTCCAGACCGAGCGACATCCCGAGCCTTTGTTCCGCCCTGTCGCGAAGACCGATATCTCCGTGCCGCCCCTGCGGCAGGACATGGCCAAGGCGGCGTTCGAGACCCGCCCGTTGACCGGTGCCAAGCCCATCCCGGTCGCGCCGCCGAACGGAGCCCCGGTTCCACCTGCTGCCATCCCCGCGCCGAAAGCCGGGGACAGGCCGAAGGTGGGCGAGACGACCGAAGTCCTGAATTTCGAGATCCAGCGCGAGCTTGCCAAGCGTGGATTCTTCAAGGGTGAGCCCGACGGCAAGACTGGCTCGCGCATGACGCAGGCGATCCGCGATTTCCAATTCGCGCAGCGGGTCCCTGTCGATGGGCGGCCGAGCGAGGCGCTCCTGAAGGATATCGTCGCCACCCGGACCACGATGAAGGATGAGCTTCTCGACCTCGTGAAGCGCGCTTCCGGCGACGAAACCTCGCCCCGCACCGTGAAGGATATCCAGCGCGCGCTGAACAAGGCCGGCTATGGCCCGCTGACCGAGGATGGCCAGTGGGGGCCGACCACGCGGCAGGCGCTGACGCGATTCGAACAGGATAATCGCCTTCCGGCCAAGGGTGAGCCGCGCGGCTCGAACCTGCGCATGCTGGCGCAGGTCACCGGCGTGCCAATCGCGCAGTAATGCGGCTCACAAGCGAGTTCTTTGTTTCGGCCACCATCCGCCGGGCGGAACTCGGCGGTGCCTTCGCGGCTCTGCGCCGACGCGGGAGCGCGCAATCCGGGACGGTCTTCGTGGTGGTCGACCGGCTCGACGGGACCTGCATCCTGTTCGGTCCGGCGCCGCAATCGCTTTACGAGGGTGGGGACAGTGAACGCGCCTTCACCCGCCTCCACAGGGATGAAGCCGTAGCCCGGGATGAGGTGGAAGCGCGCCTCGAGAAGGAAATCCAATTCGACCCCGACATCTGGATTCTCGAAATCGAGGCCCGGGACGGTCAAGCTTTTCTTGACCGTATCCTGTGAAACGTGGACCCGCGACCTCAACCCAGAGTTTCGCTGCTCCGAAACCGGACGATTTTTAGGAGAGGTTTAACACTTCTCCACGAGTTTGGGTTCGATGAGGTGATTCGGAACTGCAACCTGATCCGACTCGCCTGCCAGAAGGAGCATGGGTCATGGGCGAGGTCATTCGCTTGCGGCCCCGACAGGAAGTCCGTTCCCGCCCGAAATCCGATGCAGAGCTCGGCGGTGAGGGTGGAGGCGGAGCGGAGATACTCCTCTTCCTGGGCGTTCGCTACGAGCGCCATGACGGGCCAGACGCGGTCGCGGCCAAGGGGCACGCGAAACGCGGCAAGAACAGAAAGAGAGCCTGACGCGGCGTTTCGCGGCGGGTCAACACATTTGGACGGAGACCGGCGATGGCAAGTCCTTTCGCTGGCCGTGACAAGTTCCGCGTTTTCAACCACGGCACAATATCGTTTTTCGCCGGGGCCATGTGCCTCGCGCTCTCGGGCTGCTATTCGGCCACGGGGGATTTCGGTCGCCCGCAGCAGGGCGTGTGGGAGAACTCCATCCTTCCCACCATGGGCATCCTGGCCGCGACGGCGCGCGGCGAGCCCGCTTCCTGGTATGCGCTGACGGAAGACGAGAAGGAATTGCGCGCCCGCGCCTGGAATTTCCTCATGCCGGAAACCGACGCTCCGGTTCTGACCCGGATGGAGGATCACTTCGCCTATCATCGCCTTCTGCCGCCACGCGAAAGTGACATCACGCTTTTCCACCGCACGATCATGGGTGGGCCGCAGCTCGGCGCCGGGGTCGGCTACTCGCCCGCCCTGCGCGTGCTCACGGGCGGGCAGAATTTCACCTCGCTCACCTCGCGCTACAACCGTGTGCGGGATGTCATCACCGCCGATCACGCCCTCGTCCCGCATTTCAAGCTGATTTCCGCGCAGGTCGTGCAGGCTGATCATGTGCGGGCGCGGAGCCTCAGCCATGTGGCGCATCTCACCGAGGTGCAGCACGAGCAGGCGATCAGGCGAATCTGCGAGAACGCGCTGATCATCGCCCGCGTGCACTGGGCGTATCATGATCGTGCGGGGCAATATCGGTATTCCCTCGAGCACCTGCTCGTGGAAGGCCCGGAACGCGAGGCGATCCCCGCCGAACGGGCCTTGATGGCCTTCGAGGCGGATATCGGCCGCTTCCGGAAGGATACCGTCCTGCCACCGGTCTGCGCCGAGCCGGTCGCCTTGCCCGAACCGCTGGCACCGCGTCCGCTCGTTCGGAAAGGGTAATGCGCTAGAGCGAAATTCGATCTGAATGGACCAGAACGATCGGTCTATATTTTTGTTATTTATCGTATTTTTTCGATCGATCGGTATCCGCTTGATCGGAAAATGCTCTAACTGGGGAGAGCCTCGCTGCCGCATTGCACGGCCCGCAGGACATTCTCGGCATTCGCGCGGCCGGAGGGGCGATCCACCAGCACCTTGATGATCGCGATGCCTGTGCGGTAGGGCGAAGGCACGCGGATTTCCTCGATTGCCTCACCCGATTCATCGAGCTCGGCGATGCGCCGCAACTGCTCGGCTGTCGCCAGCACGACATCAAGCGCGCCGCCCGTCGCCGCACGATCCGAGACGGATGTGATGATCCCGCTTTGCTCGCGCGCGAAAACCACCGCGAGGAAGGTTTCCGACAGGCCCGTGCGCACGCGGAACGGGCCGGCCGCGAGATCGAACCGGCAGACACCGATCGCGACATTCGGATCCACGAACCGCAACTGGCGCACCCGCTCTTCGGGGATGAGCATGATGCCGTTGCCGGTCACCGAGCGCGAAAGGGTGGAGAACACATCGTCCGTTGTGGTGCGCGGCAGGGCGAAAAGTCCGCCGATATGCACGAGGCCGGCGACGACGAATGCAATGAAAAGATGCAGGAAAACGGTCATGCGGCGCATCCCAGCCGCACAACGCGCGGCAGCTTTGTGCGATCCAGCACGGTGGCTGTTGCCGAAAGTGGCGTTTCATAGAGCCGCAGGGTGAGGATGAACACGCCGTTGGCGGGAGCGGGCAGCCAATTGCCGGCAAGCGGGCGCGAGCCGACTTCCATCGCAACGGCTTCGCCCGCAAAGCGGAGAACTTCTGCCGAAGTGAAGCTCGAACGGCTGAGGGGGGTATCGATCAGCTGTCCATCCGGCGTGGTGAGCGTGAGGGTCCAGAACCTCCCGGCGGGGAAGGGGCCGCTGACGCGATAGGCGCAGCGGGCGCTGAGCTTCTCGCCCTCATCATCCACGCTGGCGACAAGGCTGAAGCCTTCACCATTGGCCAGCGGCAATTCGCCGGAAACAAGCATGCGCGCCCGGGCATAGGGGTCGATGTTTTCGCTGCCGGTCCGCGGTGCAAAGCTCCAGGCCCCGAGCTGCCGCCGATCGAAGACGACTCCGTCGCGCGCGACCAGGGCCGTGAGGCCGCGGCCGGCCACCAGCCCGGCGAGCAGCGCGGCGATGAGGCTCAGAAAACGCATCGGACAATCAGGAACGGCCTGGCAGGGCCGGGGCTTGCGAAAGCGGGCGATCCGGCTTCTCGGACGGGTCCTCGGCGAGCGCCTCGATTTCCTTCAGCAGGTTGCGACCCACCGGCGTGAGACGCAGCTTCAGCGCGCCCTCGCCCCTCGCGAGATCGGCCGTGCCGGCAACTTCCAAAAGCTTCGGGTCGCGCTGGGGCATCTCGTTTTCGAGGCCGAAGAGCGACTTCAGCTCGGTATCGAGATGTGCGAAGGCCATTACCCGGGCGAAAGCCATGGCGGGCAGGGAGCCGCCGGTCATGTTGTTGGTCGGGCTGAAATCGTCGTTTCCGAACCAGGCAACAGCTGTGAAGGTGCCGGAAAAGCCGCCATACCAGGCGTTGCGATACTCATCCGTGGTGCCCGTCTTGCCTCCCGTCGGCACGCCCGGCAGAAAAGCGCGACGACCCGTGCCCTCGGTCGGCACCTTCGACATCATGTAGACGAGATCCTTCGCGGCCTGCGGCGGCATGACCTGATCATGGCGGATTTCCGGCGGATCAGGCCGGTAGATCACCTGTCCCTGCGCGTTCAGCACCTCGCGCGCCGTGTAGGGTTTCGAAAGCTTCCCGCCATTCGCGAAGGTGTTGAAACCCGCGACCATGTCGATGACTGTCGCCTCGGAGGACCCGATGGGAAGGGAGGTCATGTCACGCAGGTCATTCTGGAATCCGACGGCCTTGGTGAAGGCAATGATCTTCTCGCGCCCCAGCTTGTTGTTGCCCTTGCCAATGGCCGTGGTGAGCTGCACCGGAATGGTGTTGATCGACTTCGCGAAGGCAACCGTTGCGCTCATCGAGCCGGCATAGGAGCGGCCGTAATTTGCCGGGCACCAGTTGCCGACGCAGGTGGGGCGATCGGTCACGATGGTGTCGGGCTTCACGACGCCTTCCGCGAGCGCCGCCGCATATACGAAGGTCTTGAAGGAAGAGCCGGTCTGCCGCATTGCCTGCGTCGCGCGGTTGAACTGGCTCTGGCCGTAATCTCGGCCGCCGATCATCGCGCGCAAACCGCCATCATGGTCGAGCACGACCATCGCGGCCTGCGAGACGCCGTATTTCGGACCCTGCTCGCGCAGGATCGCCTCCAGCGCGCGCTCGGCATGGCGCTGGAGATTGCGGTCGATGGGCGTGCGGACCGTCACCACACGCTCGTTGCCGAGCTTGCCGGCGGCCGCAAGCTGCCTGATCTGTTCGAAGGCGTAATCGAGCGCGTAATCCGCGACCGTATCGGTGTTGCGCTCGATGGGAGTCGCGGGGTTGCGAAGTGCGGCCGCGACCTGACCCGGCGTGAGGAACCTTGCCTCCACCATGTTCGAAAGCACATCCGCCGCGCGGGCGCGCGCTGCAGGCA
>JADCCH010000108.1 GCA_020252865.1 Methylobacterium sp. | reverse complement strand
GACTTTACACGCCCTGCATCTACACGACCGATGGCGGCGTAACGACGCTTGGCGCCTATCGCCCCGGCCAATGCCTGCTGCGTGGCTTCGCGGGTGAATATGTCCGCAACACGGCCGAGATGAACTGGCGCCGCCGTTTCATCGATCCGCTGGGGCAGGAATGGACTCCGTTTTTCGGCCTGCGTGCGGATTTTGCCTATCTCCGGCAGAATCGCAGCGGCTTCAACTCGCCGGACCAGGCTTTGCAGGGCTTTGCCGGGGTGGGCTTTTCGAATGCGCAGCAATCGAACTTCCTCGGCGACAACCGCGACAACTTCCTGTTCCGGGCCATGCCAAGCCTGGGCCTCGAATACCGCTATCCGTTCCTCGCGCATACGGCGCTCGGCACGCACCATGTCGAGCCCATCGCGCAGGTGATCTTCAGGCCGAATGAGACCCAGATCGGCAACTTGCCGAACGAGGATGCGCAGAGCCTCGTCTTTGACGAGAACTCGATCTTCTCGCTCAACAAGTTCTCCGGTTATGACCGCGTGGAAGGCGGCTCGCGCCTGAATTATGGCGGCCGTTACTCCTTCCGCTCGAATGGCGAGTTCTTCACCTCTGTTCTGTTCGGCCAGTCGGTGCATCTTGCCGGCCGCAATTCCTTTGCGGCCTTTGATCTTGCGAATACCGGCCGCAATTCAGGCCTCGAAAGCCGCCGCTCGGATTACGTGACGGCGGTCACGGTGCAGCCCTTCTCCAACATGAACTTCACGGCACGCGGTCGCTATGACGAGAGGAACCTGAGCCTGCGTCGTTTCGATCTCTCGGCGACAAACACCCTGGGCAAGGTGAGCTCCAGCGCGGTCTATACCCGGATCTCGCCGCAGCCCGAACTGGGCTACCCGCTGCGCCGCGAGGGCCTGTTCCTGCAGTCGAAGGTGGATCTGCCGCAGAATTTCTATGTGGCGGGTTCCGTCCTCTTCGACATGGATCGTTATCTCAGCCAGCGTGCTGTCGCGAATACGCTGGGCCAGTCCTATAGCGGCACGCAATGGCGCGTGGCGACCACCACCCTGGGACTGGGCTATCGGGACGAGTGCACCGATTTCTCGGTGACGTATTCGCGCTCCAATTCCGATTATCTCTCGCTGACCGCCGCCGGCGGCCAGCCCACCAACCGCACCACCAGCACGATCCTGATGCGTCTGACGCTGCGGGATCTGATCGAGAGCCAGATCTCGAACCGCACGAGGTAGGGTGCATCGGGCAAGGGTTTTCGCATGATGACAAGGGTTCGAGATCTGCTGCTCGCGGTCATGGCACTCGCTTTCGCCGGGTTGGCCGCCGTGCCGGCGCATGCCCAGAACGCGATCGCGACCGTGAACGGCCTGCCGATCACGGATTTCGACGTCGCGCAGCGCATGCGGATCGTGCAGCTCATCGAAGGGCGCCGCATGGATCGCCGCGCTGCGATCGAGGAACTGGTCAACGACAAGGTGAAGCTCGTCCAGGCCCGTCGCGCCGGTTATCGCGTGACGGAGGAAGGCGTGGAGGCAGAGTATGCCCGCATCGCCAAGAGCGGCGGGCGTGACATCGCGGCCTTTGATGCGGCGCTGCGGCAATCGGGCATCGAGCCTTCCAACCTTCGCGACAGGATCCGCGCCGATCTCGCCTGGCAGGTCCTGCTGCGTGATCAGGCCCGGAAGGGGTCGCAGGTTTCCGCCATCGAGCTTGAGAAGGCCATCGACGAGGAGATGCGAAAGCAGAAGCCGATCGTGGATTACTTCATCCGCAATGTCGTCTTCGTCGTGCCCCGCGGTGTCTCGCCTGGCGCGCGGGAGGCTGCGGCCAATGCCGCGCGTGCCCGCTTCTCCGGCTGCCAGACGGGGTTCGACGAATTGCGGACTCTCCCCGATGTGGCGATCCGGCCGGCACAGCTGCGCTCTTCGGACCAGCTTGGCGAGGCGCTGCTGAAGGTCCTTGAGCGCACGCCGGTCGACAAGCTGACGGCGCCATTCCGCACGGACCAGGGCATCGAGATGGTCGCGGTCTGCGAGCGCAATCCCCGCCCGGTATCGCAGGCCCTGCGCGCGGAAGTGGCCGAGCGCCTCGGCCAGCAGCGCATCACGGAGCGCGCGCGCAGCTATATCGCCGAACTGCGCAAGACCATGGAAATCCGGATGAACCGCTGATGGCTGCCTTCGAGGATGGCCTTCCGCCCCTTCGCGAGGTCATCCGCGCCCATGGCCTCGAGGCCTTGAAGAGCCTGGGGCAGAATTTCCTGCTGGATTTCAACATCACGGCGAAGGTTGCCCGCGAGGCTGGTCCGCTCGAGGGGCGACGTGTCATCGAGGTCGGCCCCGGTCCGGGTGGCCTCACCCGTGCGCTGCTTGCGGCCGGAGCGGCGGAAGTCGTGGCCATCGAGCGGGACCGCCGCTGCATCGCCGCGCTGGAGGAAATTGCCGCCCGCTATCCCGGCCGCCTCCGCATCGTCGAGGGCGATGCGCTCAAGGCGGATTACGAAGCGCTGGCGCGGGGAACCCCCACGCGCATCGTTTCGAACCTGCCCTACAACATCGGCACGGAACTTCTGATCGGCTGGCTGCGCATGCCCTGGCCGCCCGCCTGGGAAAGCCTCACGCTGATGTTCCAGCGGGAGGTGGCGAGGCGGATCGTCGCCACGCCGGCTGAGGTGTCGGATTATGGACGCCTCGGCATCCTCGCGGGCTGGCGGACGGAGGCGCATATCGCGTTCGATCTTTCGCCTGCGGCGTTCACGCCGCCGCCGAAGGTGACTTCCAGCGTGGTAACCCTCCGTCCCCGCGCCAAGCCCCTTGTCTGCCGCCTCGAACGGCTGGAACAGGTGACGGCGGCGGCCTTCAACCAGCGCCGGAAGATGCTGCGGCAGAGCCTGAAATCGCTCGTGGGGTTTGAAGCCGCGCTGGCAATTGCGGGCATCGACCCGACGGCGCGCCCCGAGACCGTGCCTGTGGCGGGGTTCGTGGCGCTCGCCAACGCGCTCGACACTCAGCGCGGCTGAGCGAGTACATCCTTCAGATCTTGCTGCAGGATCGCGAGGCGCCCGGCCAGAGCCGGATTGCGCACGCGCTTCAACCGCTCGGATTCGAGTATCGATTCAAGCTGCTGGAAGCAGGTGTCGAGATCCTCGTTCACCAACACATAGTCGTAATCCTGCCAGGCCTCGAGCTCACGCTCGGCCGTGTGCAGGCGGCGCTGGATCACCGCTTCGGCATCCTCCGCGCGGCGGCGCAGCCGGTTCTGCAACTCGGCGATGGAGGGCGGCAGGATGAAGACGCTCACCACATCGTCCCGCATGGTGCGGTAGAGCTGCAGCGTCCCCTGCACGTCGATGTCGAAGAGCACGTCCCTGCCATCGGTCAGCGCGGCCTCCACCGGCTTGCGGGGGGTCGCATAGTAATTGCCATGGACTTCGGCCCATTCCAGCAATTCGCCGCGATCACGCATGCGCTCGAACGTCTCGATATCCACGAAATGATAGTGCACGCCGTCGATCTCGCTCGCCCGCTTCGCGCGGGTGGTCACCGAGACCGAGAGGACGATCTGCTGGCGCCCCTCGCGATCCTTGTCGAGCAGCGCACGCGACAGGGCGGATTTGCCGGCCCCCGAGGGCGAGGAGATGACGAGCATCACACCCCTGCGGGCGGATGAGCGAGAAGGGGCGTCATAGACCATGGATCGCACCGGGAATGGGACGAGGCCGAAGGGAGAGGTCAGTTGGGCTGGGGCGCTGCCCGGGCCGCGGAAGGATCAGGCGTGCCGGCGGGCCGTCCCGCCGGAGCCGGTGTGGTGACCTGGCCCGGCCGACGATCCGGCTGGGAAAAGCCCTGCACCTGCGGCGCGGAGGCGCCATCGGCGGAGGCAGCCGCCGGCGCGCCTGGCGCAGGCTGGAGCCCCGGTGCGGCCGGTATCGCCGCCCGCATCGACTCGATCTGACGCCAGCGGGCAACATTGCGGTTATGCTGTTCGAGCGTCTCGGCAAAGGCATGGCCGCCGGTGCCATCGGCCACGAAATAGAGGTCGCGCGTGCGCGAAGGGTTGGCGGTCGCTTCCATGGCCGCGCGCCCGGGATTGGCGATGGGGCCTGGTGGCAGGGCCGGGATGGTGTAGGTATTGTAAGCCGTGGGGCGATCGATATCGGCGCGGCTGATGGGCCGGCCAAGGCTGCCCTTGCCGCCAACAAGGCCATAGATGATCGTCGGATCGGATTGCAGCCGCATCTTCTTCTCAAGGCGATTGAAGAACACGCTGGCGACCCGCGGACGCTCATCCGCACGGCCCGTTTCCTTCTCGACGATCGAGGCGAGCGTCACCAGTTCCCGCGGATTGCGCAGGGGAAGATCCTTCGCGCGGCGGCTCCAGATCTCGTTCAGGACCCGGCGCTGCTCGCTGGCCATGCGGGCGATGAGCGCCTCACGGCTGGTGCCGCGATTGATGCGATAGGTGTCGGGCAGGAGTGCCCCTTCGGCAGGGATGCTCTCGATCTCGCCCGTGAGCAGCTCGTTCTGCATCAGGCGCTCGACGATCTGCTCGCTGGTCAGGCCCTCGGGAATGGTGATCGCATGCTGGATCGAGCGTCCCGAGGTGATGACATCCACCACTTCGCTCATCGAGGCGGATTGCCGGAAGAGATATTCACCGCTCTTGGCCCGGCGGTTCGCGCCTTCCGCACTGAATTTCGAGCTGATGTCGCGCCAGAGCAGCACAGCCCAGAGCAGGCTCGAGCGGGTGACCACGCCTTCGCGCGTCAGCGTCTCGACGATGTCCTCGGTGGTCGAGCCGCGCTCGATGATCACGACCTTGTCGGTCTGCAGCGGGCCGGGCTCGGAGAATTCGCGGTTGGCGAGGGTCACGCCCGCGAAAACAGCCACGAGCAGGAACACGGCTGCGGTCATCAGCCCCGAGAACAGGGCGGTGATGCCGGTCTTGCGCTTCTTGCGCGGTGGCGGCGGTGCAGGCTCGGCCTTCACGGCCTCGCCGGCTCCGGGGCGCGCGCGCTTGCGGGCCAGCCAGCCCGCCTTTTCCGGCTCGCCCTTGCCGGCTTCCGGCTTGGACGGGGCGGGTTTGGAATTCGGGTCGGGAGTCGAGGTCATGCCGGGCTCGCAGGGTCCGCGCCAATGCGGACATTTCGAAGCGGCCAACGGAACACGGCGCGCTCGACGCCTCCTTCTTGCGCAGGATTATGGCGAAAGCCGGGTTGAGGCTCACGACGCATGGCGACGCAGGACCAGCGAGGCATTGGTGCCGCCGAAACCGAACGAGTTCGACAGCGCCACGTTGATCTCGCGCTTGCGGGCCTGGTGCGGAACGAGATCAATCGGTGTTTCCACCGACGGATTGTCGAGATTGATGGTAGGCGGCGCGACCTGATCCCGGATCGCCAGCGCCGTGAAGATCGCCTCCACCGCGCCTGCGGCACCCAACAGGTGGCCGATGGCGGCTTTCGTGGAAGACATCGAGACGCGCCCTGCCTGGTTGCCGAGCAGCCGCTCGGCCGCGCGCAATTCGATTTCGTCGCCCAGGGGCGTCGAAGTGCCGTGCGCGTTGATGTAATCGATTTCGCCAGCCGAAAGGCCCGCACGCTTCAGCGCCGCCTGCATGCAGCGGAAGGCGCCATCGCCATCCTCGCTGGGCGAGGTGATGTGATAGGCATCGCCAGACATGCCGTAGCCGATCACCTCGGCATAGATGGCAGCGCCACGGGCCTTGGCATGATCGAGTTCCTCGAGCACCACCACGCCGGCACCCTCGCCCATCACGAAGCCATCGCGATCCGTGTCGTAGGGGCGCGAGGCCTTTTCCGGAGTATCGTTGAAGCGGGTGGACAAGGCACGGCAGGCCGCGAAGCCCGCAAGCGAAATGCGCGAAACCGGCGATTCCGCACCTCCCGCGACCATCACATCGGCATCGCCGAGCGCGATCATCCGCGCGCCGTCGCCGATGGCATGCGCGCCGGTGGAACAGGCGGTGACAACCGAATGGTTCGGACCCTTGAGCCCATGGGCAATGGAGACATAGCCCGAGGCGAGATTGATCAGCCGGCCTGGAATGAAGAAGGGGGAGACGCGGCGCGGGCCCTTCTCGGCCAGAAGCAGGGCCGTTTCGCTGATGCCCTCTATGCCGCCGATGCCGGAGCCGATGATGACGCCGGTGGTGTTCTGTTCTTCGGGCGTGGATGGGTGCCAGCGGGCATCGTCCAGCGCCTGTTTCGCCGCGGCCATCGCATAGACGATGAACGGATCGACGCGGCGCTGGTCCTTCGGGTCCATCCAGTCGTCGGGGTTGAATTCGCCTGCGCCATTTCCACGCGGGATCTGGCAGGCAATGCGCGCCGGAAGATCGGAAACCTCGAAATGCTCGACCGACCGGGCCGCAGAGCGCCCCGCCAGCACGTTTTTCCAGGTCGGTTCCACGCCGCAACCATGCGGCGTGACCATTCCCAGACCCGTGATGACAACCCGGCGCAGCATGGGGCCGGCGCCGTCAGGCCGCGTTCTTCTCGAGGAATTTCACCGCGTCGCCGACCGTCTGGATCGTCTCGGCGGCGTCATCCGGGATCTCGACGCCGAATTCTTCTTCGAACGCCATCACCAGCTCGACGGTGTCGAGGCTGTCCGCGCCCAGATCGTCGATGAAGTTCGCGCCTTCGACAACCTTGTCCGCATCGACGCTGAGATGCTCGATCACGATCTTCTTCACGCGCTCGGCGACATCGCTCATGGCTAAACCTTCTCTGTTCTGACTTAAGAATACCCCCGTGCGCACAGCCCCACTCTCTGGTGAAGCGCGTCGCAACCGGGACTTCCCTTTCAGGATTGGGAAAGGAATGTCAACGTTGCGGTGCAACCAAACTCGGGGATTTCCCGGGAGGATGGCTCAGATGCGCGCCATGCCGCCATTGACGTGCAACGTCTGCCCGTTGACGTAAGCGGCTTCCACGGAGGCGAGATAGGCCACGGCGCTCGCGATTTCCGCGCCCGTGCCCATGCGGCCCGCCGGAATCGAGGCCATGATCGCCTCGCGCTGTTTTTCGTTCAGCGCATCCGTCATCGCGCTTTCGATGAAGCCCGGCGCCACGCAATTGACCGTGATGCCCCGGCTCGCGACTTCTGCGGCGAGGCTCTTCGTCATGCCGATCATGCCGGCCTTGGCCGCGCAGTAATTCGCCTGCCCCGGATTGCCGGTGACGCCGACGACCGAGGTAATGCCGATGATGCGGCCGAAGCGGCGCTTCATCATGCCCTTCACGGCCGCGCGGGCGAGAAGGAACGACGAGGTGAGGTTCACGGCGAGAACTTGATCCCATTCCTCGTCCTTCATGCGCATGAAGAGGTTGTCGCGGGTGATGCCGGCATTGTTCACGAGGATATCGAGCCCTCCAAGCGCCTTCTCGGCTTCGGGCACCAACGCTTCCACAGAGGCGCGATCCGAGAGGTTGGCGGTCACGACATGCGTGCGGCTGCCGAGTTTCGCCGCGAGCGCATCGAGCGCCTCGCGCCGCGTGCCCGAGAGGCAGACCGTCGCGCCCTGCGCGTGCAGCGCTTCCGCGATCGAACTGCCGATGCCACCCGAGGCGCCGGTGACCAGCGCGAATTTTCCGGAAAGATCGAACATGGAAGTCTCCTGTCAGGTCGAATAGGCAGAAACATCATCCGCCGAACCAATGCTCATCGCCTCGGCTCCGACCACCGCGCGCTTCGCGAGCCCCGCGAGCACCTTGCCCGAGCCGCATTCCACGAAGCGCGTCACGCCGTTGGTGCCGAGCCAGATCATGCTCTCGCGCCAGCGCACCGAGCCGGTGACCTGCGTGACGAGGTTCTTGCGGATTTCCTCGGGGTCGGACACCGGCCCGGCGACGACATTGGCGACCACCGGCACCTTCGGCGACCGGATGGCAGCACCCGCGAGTGCCTCGCGCATGCGCTCCGCGGCCGGCTGCATCAGTGAGGAATGGAACGGCGCGGAGACGGGCAGCGGCAGCGCGCGCTTCACGCCCCTGGCCTTGGCGATCTCGATCGCGCGAGCGAGCGCGCCCTTGTGGCCGGAAAGCACGACCTGCCCGCCGCCATTGTCATTGGCAACGTCACAGACCTCGCCCTGCGCGGCTTCTTTGGCGATTTCGCTCGCGAGGTCCCATTCCGCGCCGGTCAGCGCGCACATCGCGCCCTGCCCCACCGGCACGGCGGCCTGCATCGCGTCGCCGCGGATGCGCAGGAGCTTCGCCGTATCCGAGATCGTCAGTGCGCCGGCGGCGGCGAGCGCGGAATATTCGCCCAGCGAATGGCCCGCGACGAAGCTCGCGGCCTTCGCCAGATCAAGACCCTTCTCCGCTTCGAGCGTGCGGATCACCGCCAGCGACACCGCCATCAAGGCCGGCTGCGCATTGGCGGTGAGCGTCAACCGATCCTCCGGCCCCTCGAACATGAGCGCGGACAATTTCTGGCCGAGCGCGGCATCCACCTCGTCGAACACCGCACGCGCCGGAGCGAAGTTTTCTGCCAGCGACTTGCCCATGCCGACGGCCTGGCTGCCCTGACCGGGGAAAAGGAAAGCGGTCTTGCTCATGCTGGAAAGCCTCGTTCAATCATTCCTGCGGCCTGCCTGGCCCGTCCCCGCGCGGCAATGCGTGGCGAAAAGGGCGAAGTCAAGCCGGTGCATGGCTCGAAACCGTCTGTTTTGGCCGCGAAAATCCTTGTGCGCTGCGAGAATTTCTGTATGCAGGCGTCTTCCCCGATGGCCGGTGGCTGAACGGAGAGCCGGTTTGCGCCGGCAGGGGTTCTCGAACCTCGGTCTCCCGTGTCAACGCCTTCGTGAACGGATCGAGCCTTCCATCGGCTCGAAGGGCTTCGCGCCAGAGGGGAGAAGCGCCCGCAACGGGCATGAGAGAAGGCAGAAGCAATGGCTTTTTACGAGCACGTGTTCCTGGCGCGCCAGGACGTCACGGCCCAGCAGGTCGAAGCGATGACCGAGACCTACAAGTCCGTCATCGAGCAGAAGGGCGGCGCGGTGACCAAGGTGGAATACTGGGGGCTGAAACCCCTCGCATTCCGCATCAATAAGAACCGCAAGGCGCATTATGCGCTGTTGAACATCGACGCTCCGGCCGCTGCCGTGGCCGAGATGGAGCGCCAGATGCGCATTTCCGAAGACATTCTCCGCTTCATGACCGTGAAGGTCGAGTCGCTCGAGGATGGCCCCTCCGTGATGCTGCAGCGCCGCGACCGGGATCGCGACGACGACCGTGGCGGCCGCGATGACCGCCCCCGCCGCCGTGACCGGGAAGATGCGGTTGTGGATGATGTCGCCGAGGAGGAAGTTTGATGAGCCAGCCCGCACGCCGCCCGTTCTTCCGCCGCCGCAAGTCCTGCCCGTTCACCGGCAATGGCGCCCCGAAGATCGATTACAAGGACGTGAAACTCCTCTCGCGCTACATCTCGGAGCGGGGCAAGATCGTCCCTTCCCGCATCACGGCGGTCTCGGCGAAGAAGCAGCGCGACCTCGCCCAGGCGATCAAGCGCGCCCGTTTCCTCGGCCTGCTTCCCTTCGTGATCAAGTGATGGCAACGGCTTCGGCCGCCTGCTGAAAAACAGAACCGGCGGGCCTGCTCGCCGGTTTCGAGGCCAGAGGCTTCCGCCTCTGTTTTGTCCCAGCGCATTTTCTTCATGCGAAACGGCAGCCCTTCGCCTGAAAATGCTCCTGGTCAGTCGTCCGGCCGGTTAAAATCCGCCCGGATCCGCTGAAACGGAACGCCGCCGCCTCACGCGCTTTCCGCTTCTAACCGCCGGAAATCCGGTTTCGGGACAACGAGACGATGCCGCAGATTCTCCTTCTGGCAGGCCTTGCGGGCTTTGCTTCGGCGCTCCTCTCTGGGATGCTCACGCCTGGCATGGTTTCGCTCGCCTTCCTGTTTCTCGTGGCGCCACTGCCGCTTTTCATCACGAGCTTTGGCTGGCACGCATTGGCAGGCGCCCTTGCCGGATTGTTCGGCGCGATCCTGATCGACCTTACCACCGGCAATCGCGCCGCGATGGCCTTCGCCACCCTTTTCGCCTTGCCGGCCTTTGTCATCCCTGCGGCGGCCGCGCGTGCCTTTGACGCGCCGGATCGGGATATCCGCCGCGACGGCATCGTCACCGGCCAACTCGCGCTCGTCATGGCTGGCTATCTCGCGATGGTGATCGTCGTCTCTTCACTCTGGTTGGAGCCGGATTATACCCGCTTCATGTCGCGTCTGCGTGAGTTCGTGGCCGATGGCCTGCGGGTCATGTCCGTCCCCGGCAACCCGGCGCTGGCGGACCCCGCAACTTTCAACCGGGTCGTCGAACTGATGGCGTCGATCATGCTGCCGTTTTCCGGTCTCATCATCATCGTGACGCTGGTGATGAGCGCGGCCTTCGGTGCGATGGTGGCAGAGCGTTCGGGCCGGATGATCTATGTGAAGCCCGCCTTCAACGGGTTCCGCCTGCCAGGTGGCAGCCTCATCCTGTTCGGTGCCGCGCTGCTGATCGGCATGTTGGATGGCTATACCGGTGTCTTCGCGGAAATCCTCGCCTTGGGACTTGGTTTCCTGCTGATGCTTCAGGGCCTCGCGGTGCTGCATGTCCGCCTTGCCGGCCAGAATGGCCGCGGGCTGCTGCTGGCGGCAGCCTGGGGCTCGATCTTCATTTTCGGTCTGCCGGCCCTGCTCCTCGTGGGCGTCGGCGTGGCCGATCACCTTCTCGACCTGCGCAACCGCAAGCGCTGAGACCGCTTAACCTCAACCCCGGACAAGACGACCTCAAACGGAGCAAAGACCATGGAAGTGATTCTCCTCGAACGCGTGGCCAAGCTGGGCCAGATGGGCGATGTGGTGAAGGTGAAGGACGGCTATGCCCGCAACTTCCTTCTCCCGCGCCACAAGGCGCTCCGCGCGACCGAAGCGAACAAGTCGAAATTCGCCGCCGAGCGCGCCCAGCTCGAAGCCAGCAACCTCGCCCGCAAAAAGGACGCGGAGGCCGTGGGCGGCAAGCTCAATGGCCAGAGCTTCACCCTCATCCGCCAGGCCGGTGAATCGGGCGTGCTCTATGGTTCGGTCTCCGCGCGCGACATCACCGATGTGGTCACCGCCGGCGGCTTCACGCTAAACCGCAGCCAGGTGGCGCTCCACACGCCGATCAAGACGCTCGGCCTGCATCAGGTCTCGATCGTCCTGCACCCGGAAGTCTCGGTTGGCGTGACGATCAACGTCGCCCGTTCACCGGAAGAAGCCGAGCGCCAGTCGCGCGGCGAGAATGTTCTGGCGCGCGAGGAGGACAACCTCGACGATCTCGGCCTCGAGATCGGCGCGGCCCTTGCCGATGCCGGTCCGGGCGCGGAGCTCTGAGGCTTTTCTGCCGCACTCAAGCGGCAGGACGCACAGCGCCCGGGGAATATTTTTTGCCTGTGAATCACTGTGTGAATCGCTCATCATCAGGCCTCCCGGAAACGGGGGGCCTTTTTTGTTCGCGGCCTTTGCGCTTCTGCTGAAGTCGGCGCGGGAATCGCGAGACGGGCAATCGGCAGGCCGCCGTGGCGCGTGGCGCGAACAATCCCCGGAAGAGCCGCAGAACCGAAGCAAGAGACCGGACATCCGGACGGAAACGATCACCACCATGGTTGCCCTCGCCCGCCTTGCCCCGGACAGCACGCCGGAACAGCCCTTGCGGCTCGCCCCGCACAATCTGGAGGCGGAGCAGGCCCTGCTGGGCGCGATCCTCGTGAACAACGAGGCCTTCGACCGCGTCTCGGATTTTCTCCAG
>JADCCH010000107.1 GCA_020252865.1 Methylobacterium sp. | reverse complement strand
GCAACACGCTGCTGCCCGTGGGCCTCACCGGCCGCTGGTTCGAAACGCTCCTGGCGAACCCGACATTCCAGAAAGCCTTCATCACCAGCCTCTGGGTCTGCGCGGCGACGGTGGTTGCCTGCATCCTGATCGGCGCGCCACTGGCTTACGCGGTTGCCACGGCGAGAAGCCCCGCGCTCGCGATGTTCGGGCGCATTCTCTACCTTACGCCGGTGGCCGCACCCGCCGTGGTGCTGGGCTTCGGCTACATGCTCGCCTTTTCCACCGATGCCCTGCCCTTCCTCGGGGCAGGATGGCTGACGGTCGCCGCGCATGTCGTGGTCTGTCTGCCGTATTTCCTGCAAACTCTCGTGGCCGACCTGAAGCTGCAAGGCGTGGAGGTGCTGGAGCAGGCGGCCGAATCGCTCGGCGCGCCGTTTCACCGGCGCTTTCTCGATATCGTTCTTCCCGGCCTCGTGCATTCCATCGCCTCGGCCTCGATCCTGGTCGCGGCTTTGTCGATCGGCGAATTCCAGCTCACGAACCTCATTGCGGGCTTCCTGCATCGCACCTATCCGATTGTTCTGCTTCAGGCCTTTTACGGCGCGACGGGCTTTGCCTGTGCTGCGACCGTGGTGCTGCTGGCGCTCGCGCTTCTTGCGGCCATGGCCGGAGCCCTTGTGGCACGTGGTGCTACCGCCGGCCGGGGAGGGATCGCATGAGCGTGACCCTCGATCAGGTGAGCTTCGCCTATCCCGGCGGCGGGGCAGGGGTGCGCGACATCGCGCTGGAGATCCGCGAGAGCGAGTTGCTCGCTGTGATCGGCCCTTCGGGCTGTGGCAAATCGACGATCCTCAAGCTGATCGCCGGCTTCCTGATGCCGCGATCGGGTCGGCTGACGATCGCCGGCGAGGATATGACGCATGTGCCGCCGCGCAAGCGCGATCTTGGCATCGTCTTCCAGAATTACGCGCTCTTCCCGCACATGACGCTCGCGGAGAATGTGGGCTACGCATTGAAACTGCGGCAGGTGCCCGCGAACGAGGCGGGCGGGCGCGTCCGCGAGGCGCTCGGCATGGTTGGCCTCGGCCATCTGGCGGATCGCCTGCCGCGCTCGCTTTCGGGCGGGCAGCAGCAGCGCGTGGCGCTCGCCCGTGCGCTGGTGTTCCGGCCCCGCGCCCTGCTGCTCGATGAGCCGCTTTCCGCGCTCGACGCCACCCTGCGCGGCGAGATGCGCGACGAGATCGCCCGCCTCCAGCAGCTTCACGGCATCGCCACGCTGCACATCACGCATGATCAGGAGGAGGCGCTCTCCATGGCGCATCGCGTGGCGGTGATGCGCGAGGGGCGCATCCTGCAGGTCGATACGCCGGAGGGGCTCTATGCCCGGCCCGCGAACCGCGCCGTCGCGGCTTTCGTGGGGCAGGCAAACCTGTTCGATGGTGAAGTGCTCGATGCGCAAAACGTGCGCACCTCCATCGGCGATCTCGCCTGCGGGGCGCATCCGTTCCCGCGTGGTATGGCGGTGACGGTGCTGATCCGCCCCGAGGCCATCCGCCCGGCCGAAAGCGCGACTGGCCCGAACCGCTTCGCGGGATGCGTCACGCGCGATCGCTTCCTTGGCGCAATGCGCCGCTTCGATTTCGCGCTGGGCGACGGCCAATGCCTCATGATCGAGGCCGAAAGCCATGTCGCCTCGCCGAGCGCGATCGAGCTTCCCCCCGTTGCGGTTCAGGTGATCGTAACGGGACAAGCGGGCGCCGAGAGAAGCGCCGAGACCAAGAACGACAACCCGGCCGTTCCGGCCTGATCTCCAGAGGAGCGTTTCATGACCATTGATCGTCGTATTCTCCTGCAGGGCCTCGGCGCTTCCGCGCTGGCGCTCGCCGCCGCGCCCGCCCGGGCGCAGGCCCCCGCCAATGTCACCACCGGCCCCGAGCTCTATGCCGGCGAGAAGGCGCTCTATGAGGAGGCGCTGAAGGAAGGCATGGTGATTTCCAACAATACCGGGCCAACCTGGGCGAATTGGGCCACGCTCTTCCGCGTGTTCGGCCAGCGCTACCCCAACATCAACCTGGTCTATAACGATGTCGGCTCGGGCGTGGCGGTGAATGCGCTGGACCGAACGAGGAACCGCCCTCAGGTCGATACGATCTACTATTTCGGCGCCAACGGCGTGGATGCCCAGAAGCGCGGCCTGCTCGCCCCCTTCAAGCCCACGAATTTCGACAAGTTGCCGGCGCTCGCGAAGCACCCGGCGGGCGAGTGGTTCACCATCCACCAGCTCGAGATCGTGTTCATCGTGAACAAGAAGCTCGCGAAGAACGTGCCGAAGAGCTTCGCCGACCTCGCGAAGCCCGAATACAAGGGCAACATCGTCTATCTCGATCCGCGTTCCACCGGCGTGGGGCAGGTTTTCACCTGGGCGGCGAATTTCGCCCAAGGCGGCAGCTATGCCAATCTCGAACCCGGGCTGAAATACATGGAGCAGCTCCACAAGGGCGGGAACGTGCTGCGCGTCGTGGGCACCACGCCCTATGCGCAATTCGTGAAGGGCGAGATCCCGATCTGGGTCAACTTCGTGAATGACGGCCTGCGCGCGAAATTCATGGATGGCATGGGAGACGATGTCGAGGTCGTCTCCCCGGCCGAGGGCACGGTCGCCGCACCCTATACGATCAGCCTCGTGAAGAACGGTCCGAACCCCAATGCCGCGAAGCTCTGGCTGAATTTCATCCTCTCGGATGCCGGGCAGGCCTTGTTCGCGGAAGGCTTCGTGACGCCATCGGTGCCGGGCGTGCCGCTCCCCGATGCAGTGAAATCCCGCCTCGTGACCCACGCGAAATCGACCCTGCTCGATCTTGATCAATCCGCCGCGCAGCTTCAGGCCCTGCAGAGCGGCTGGGCCAAGGCCGCACTCTGATGGCAATCCTGCGCGCCGGGCCTTCCTTCCGCACCGGCGCGGGCACCCGGGCGATGCTCGCATCGCCCGGGCTTGTGCTTTTCGCGCTCTTCTTCTTCTTGCCCCTCGGCTTCGTGCTGGCCGAAGCCCTGACGGGCGGCACGCATGGGATGCGAACGCTTTTCGCCTTGCGCCCCTTCTGGACCGGCCTTGTGAACTCGCTGGTTCTCGGCGTGCTGGCTGCAGCGATTTCGCTCGCCATCGGTCTCGCGGTGGCCTTGCGCCTCGCGCGGATGGCCGAGCGGCCACGGCTCGCCTGGCAGTTCCTGATCGCGCTGCCGCTCACCTTTTCCGGGCTGATCGTCGCCTACGGGTTCATCCTCGCCTTTGGCCGCGCCGGTTTCGTGACTTTGCTGCTCGAGCGGATTTTCGGCGTGGACCCCGTGGCCTTTTCGCAGGCCGTGTATTCGCCCTATGGCCTCGCCTTCGTTTACGCTTATTACCTCGTCCCGCGCGTGGTGATGATGCTGACGCCGGTGCTCGTGAACTTCGACACCGCGCAACTCGCCGCCGCCGAGAGCCTCGGTGCGAGCCGGTTGCGCACGCTGATGGATATCCTGCTGCCGCAACTGAAAGCGCCGATGATCTCCGCCTTCGCCTTGGTCGCGGCCGTGGCGATCGGCGCCTATGGCACGGCGCTGGCGCTCGTGGGCACGCAGGTGAACATCCTGCCGCTCCAGCTCTTCACGATGGTCTCGGATGCCGGCTCGGATTTTGCCGTCACCGCGACGCTCGGCCTCGTGCTCGCGGCGCTCTGCACCCTGGTGATGGGCCTGGGAGAATGGGCGGGGAAGGGGCGATAGAGCGAAATTCGATCTGATTCATTCAGATCGAATTTCGCTCTCCATTTTTTGTCATTGATCGAATTTTCTTCGATCAACCGGTATCCACTTGATCGCAAAAATGCTCTAGAGCATGCTGTGAAAAAGTGGAATCCGGTTTTTCACAAAAAAAGCATGCGATAATAATAAGAGAAGAGCATGATGTGCTTCCGTCTGAACACATCAGGCTCTACACTGGGCGTATCTGCCGGACATTGGCCGGAAGCGGCTGTGGATCGGGCAAGGGGGGAGGGGCCTTCCGACTGCCGGACAGATACCGCGCGATGCGCTCCACCATGCCGGCCTCGGTCGGGGCCGCGACATGCGGAATGCCGTAGGCCGTGGCACCGGCTCTGGCCGCTTCCCGCATCACGGCCGAGACAAGGCCCGGATGGCCGGCGACATGCACGGAATCGGTTGCGCCGAGCGCGGGCAGGTGCAGGGTCGCGCGGCCATGGCGCACGGGCGGCAGCGGATGCGCGCCGGATGCGGTGAGGATGATTTGCTCGACTCCCTGTCGCGCCAGCCATTCCAGGGCTGGGCGCATGTAGAGATCGCGCGGGTCATGCGCCGAAGCGATGAGATGCACCGGCCGGTGCGGCTGGCCGAGGCGCGCGGCCACGGCGATGGACCAGATGGCGGAGAAGCCCGTCCCGCTCGAAACGAGCACCAGACGTCCATCCCCCTGCCGCAGATGCGAATGGCCATAGGGCCCGGCCAGCTTCACGCGGGTGCCGGGATGGAAGCGCTCCTCGGGTCTCTCGCCGAAAAGCCCGCCCGCTCGCCGGCGAATGTGAAAATGGAGGGTGTCGAGTTCCCTCAGGCCGTCGAGCGACAGGGTGGGCGTGAGACGGCGCGGCGCTGCCTTGCCGAAGGCGAGCGTGACATGCTGGCCCGGCAGGTAGGGAATGGGCTTTTCGACATGAAGCACCAGTTCCACCACCTCCGCCGAGAGGCCGCGCCAGGCTTTGACTTCCGCCGCGGATTTCACCTCGCGCGGGAATGGGTCGAAATTCAGCGTCGCTTCGCCCGCCACCCTTGCGAGGCAGGCCAGAACCGTCGGGCCAATCGGTTCGCCACCCTCCACCGCGCCCTGGTCGAGGCGGATGCGGCAGCTTTCGCAGGGCGCATCCTGCGCGCAAAGGCCGGGATCATCCTTCGGGAGCCGCAGGCCCGCGGCTTCGGCGGCCGCCAGCACGGTCTGGCCGGTGCGCGCCGGGATGCGCGTGCCGTTGATGGTCAGGAACGTATCGGCCATGGCCACCCTTGCCTGCTTCGTTCCGCGAGGACTCACCGGAACGAAGCAAATCAGTCGTTGCGGCAGGATAGAAGCTCTGCCGAGGCGATCAAGCGTGGCAAAGCGCGTTTTCGCGCGTTTTCGCGCCGGGCTGGCGCCCGCCTGTCCACAAGGGCATGAGGCTTGTGCGTAATCGGAAAGACCGGATGGCTGGCGCTCTGGGGTCCATCGATTTATGGGCGAGGCAGAACATCGCAGCGGGGCTTTCCCGCCCAACAGGGAGTTCGACCATGCTCACCCTCGCCAAGGCCCGGAAGATTGCCGATACGGCCCTCAGGCACGCGCGCGCCAACAACTTCAAGCCGCTCTCGATTGTCGTACTGGATGCCCGCGCGCAGCGAAAAGTGGTGCTGACGGAAGACAACACTTCCATCAAGCGCGCGGAAGTGGCCTATTCGAAGGCGAATGGCGCGCTGGCCATGGGCGCGGGCAGCCGCTCGCTGGGCAAGATGGCGGGCGAACGCCCCGCCTTCATCCAGGCCGCGATGCACATTGCCGATGGCGCGCTGGTGCCGGTTCCTGGCGGCGTGCTCATCCGCCACAAGGGCGCGGTCATCGGAGCGATCGGGATTTCCGGTGACACCTCCGATAATGACGAGGCGGCTGCGATCGTCGGCATCGAGGCCGCGGGCTTCACGGCTGATCCGGGCGCGGCATAAGCGCGTTGCCGGCCTCTGGGCGCTTCAGGCGGCCGGTTTTCAGCACAAAGCCGATAACCTCCGCCACGGCCTTGTAGAGCGGCACGGGGATTTGCTCGTCGAGATCGATCTGGGAGAGCGCCTGCGCGAGCACGGGGTTCTCCTCGATCGCGATGTCATGCTCGCGCGCGGTTTCGATGATCTTCTCGGCGACGTGTCCTTCGCCCTTCGCGGTGACTATGGGTGCGTCATCACCGAAATCGTATTTCAGCGCGATGGCGACCCTTGCTTGCGGCCTTTCGCTCATGAGCGGCGGTCCAGATGCGCGGTGGGGCGATGAACCGGGCCTGCGGGTCGGCCATCCTTCACATCGAGATGCGCGACCTCGAAGGCTGCGCCGGTGAGCGCGGCGTGGAGATCACCGATCGCGCGGCGCGCATCCTCGGCCATCGCCTTGCGCTCGGCCCAGAGCGTCACGCCCACGCGCTGGCCGCGCAGGGCGATTTCGGCCTGAACGGGGCCGGTTTCCTCGAGATCGAGCGCGATGCGCACCTTCCACGGGAAGGCTTCCGAGCCTTCCCCGCCTTCATCCTCCACCAGAATGCCGGGCGGGAGATCCGGGCGCGGATCATGCTCGATCATCACGCCGATCATCGCGGTCTCGGGCCGCTCCTGGCCATGTGTCGCGAGTGGGATCTGGAAGGCGAGGCGGCTCGATTGCGTCCGATCATCGGTCACGGTCATGCCGGGATGATCAGGCAGGGATGCGATCTGCTGCAGCTTGATGCGCTCGACCCCACCCTCCACCAGGCGTGCGAGATCGGGACCGCGCGGCGTCGGCACTTCCGGCCGGTCGCTGGCAGCGAGGAGATGTGTCGGCAAAGGCTTGGCCGGCCCGGAAGACGCGTCGGCGTCTCCGCCAAGACTGGCGCGGATGAGGTTCAGCAGTGATTTCAGGTCATGCGGAAGGGTGCCACCGGCGCCCTGGGCGAGGGCCGCGAGCCGCCCCTCGAAGAACAGGCCGGATTGCTGCAGCGCCTGCTCGATGCTCGCGGCATCGGGTTTGGCGATGCCATCCATTCGCATCGCGCGCAGGGACGCGAGCATGGCCGGGTCGACACCTTCGGCCTTGCCCGAGAGCAGGGCGGACAAGGCGCCGCCCAGTGGCATCTGCCGGATCGCGGCCTTCAGGCTTGCCTCCAGCAGAGCGGGCGGCAGCGTGGCCAGAGCCAGAGGGCCAATCCCGCGGCTGCCACTGAGTTGCGGTGCGGTGCCGCCAGAAGGCAAGGCATCACCCCGCTCGGCCAGTGGCAGATGAACCTGAGCCAGCTTCTGGATGAGTGAACCCGGCGAGCCCGGCGGAAAAAAGTCGGGTAAAGGCGGGGCAGGCGAGGCCGATGGGCCGGTGCCGTTCCGGGAGATCGAGCGGATGGTCGCCGCCGTGATCGGAGGGAGGGTGGGCGCGGGGAGAGACAGGCGAAGCACGCCAGTCTGGGCATCCACCTCCACCTGCAGCATGGTGCCGCGGGCGAACAGGCCCGGATTGGCTTTCGCGGCGCTGACAAGCGCATCGGGAAGGATCACCTCGAGAGGCATGCCGCCAAGGCTGAGGGTGAGGCGATTGCCATGCGGAGCGAGAAGGACAGTCGCGAGGCGCGGCGCATCCGCATCGGTCAGCGCGCCGGGGGCATGGCGCGTTGTATGGTCTGCCGCATGACCAGTCATGCCCGAGATTTCATCGAGCACTGCCATCAGGGTCTGAAGGTTTCTGGCCTTCACCTCCTGAACCTGATTGACCATAACGGCTGAAACGCCCGCCATCCACGCACACTGAAAACGCAACGCACCTTCTGCAGCATAGCG
>JADCCH010000106.1 GCA_020252865.1 Methylobacterium sp. | reverse complement strand
GGTGGCGAATCAGCAGGGCAGCCGGGTGACGCGCGTCGAGCGCTTCCAGCCGGGCAATACGGCCTCTCTCAGCCAGGCCGCACAGCGCCTGAAGGATGTGATGAGCCAGTCCGATACGCTGTTCATCGCTGAAGGCGCGGATGGCGTGGGTGCGGTGATGCAGCAGCTCGCGGCCCAGGGCATCACCAGCCGTTCGGTGCAGTTGATCTCGACCGGCATCTGGAACGACCCGCGCGCGATTGGCCTTCCGGCGCTCGAGGGCGCGTGGTTCGCGGCACCCGACAATTCGCGCTTCAACGCGCTCGCCACGCGCTACCAGCAGCGCTTCGGCAGCGCGCCGACGCGGCTCGCGACACTTTCCTATGATGCGGTGACGCTTGCCAGCGCGCTGACGCAGGCCTATGGCGCGCAGCGTTTTGCCGACAGCAACCTCACGAACCCCAATGGCTTTGCCGGGCAGGATGGCGTGTTCCGCTTCCGCGCCAATGGCCTGAATGACCGGGGGATCGCGGTTTTCGAGATCCGCGGCGGCAATGCGCGGGCGATTTCGGGCGCGCCGACAAGCTTCGCAGGGAACTGAGGCGATCTCGCCTCAGGCGGCGAGATCGGCCACGATCGCGTCAAGCACCGGGAATCCGTGCCGCGTGACGCGAAGACGACGATGATCCGGGCAGAATTCGATCAGATTTTCCTGCACAAGCGCCTCGACGCGTGAGGCTTCGAAATCGCGGCCGCGCAGCAGCCGGAAGCGATCGGGGTCGATCCCTTCGGAAAGGCGCAGGCCCATCAGCAGGAATTCGTCGCCCTCCGCCTCATGGTTGAGCGCCTCGTCGGAAACGATGCCATGGCCGTCGCGCTCGACATAATCCAACCAGGCCTCAGGACTCTTCTCGGTCGCGAAGGCGCGGCGGCCGCGTGTGGTGACCAGACGGCCATGGGCGCCGGGGCCCACGCCGGCATATTCGCCATAGCGCCAGTAGAGCAGGTTGTGGCGGCATTCATGGCCGGGCTTGGCGTGGTTCGAAACCTCGTAGGCCGGCATCCCGAATTTCGAGCAGATCTCCTGCGTGGTGTCGAACAGGGCGCGGGCAATGTCGTCATCCGGTATCGCCAGCTTGCCCGCGGCGTGAAGCGCGTGGAAGGCCGTGCCTTCCTCGATGGTCAGCTGGTAGAGCGAGAGATGCGTCGGCGCATGTGCGAGCGCTTCGACCAACTCCTCGCGCCACGCCTCCACCGTCTGGCCTGGCCGGGCATAGATCAGGTCGAAGGAGGAGCGCTCGAAGATTGAGGCGGCGGTGGAGATCGCCACCAGGGCTTCCGCCACATTGTGCAGCCGGCCCAGCGCCTTGAGATCGGCATCATTCAACGCCTGTACGCCAAGCGAGACGCGGTTCACGCCCGCCGCGCGGTATCCCCTGAAGCGACCGGCTTCCACGCTCGTGGGGTTGGCTTCGAGCGAGATCTCGCAATCCGGCGCAATCGCCCAGTTCTCGCCAATCGCCTCGAGAATCCCGCCGACGGTTTCCGGCTTCATCAGCGAGGGCGTGCCGCCGCCGAAGAAGACGGAGGAGACCGTGCGGCCCGGCGCCATCTCGCGCATGTGCTCCAGCTCGCGCCGGAAGGCCGCGACAAAGCGCGACTCGTCGATACTCGCACGGCGGACATGGCTGTTGAAATCGCAATAGGGGCATTTCGCCTGGCAGAAGGGCCAATGCACATAGACGCCGAAGCCGGCATCGAAGGGCGGGAGGATGAGCGCACTCATAAGGAAACCTTCGTCAGTCCGGCCTTTTCGATGAGCCGGATGAAAGCCTTGGCACGATGCGACAGACCCGTGAGCCGACCGGCTTCCTCGCGTATCCCGTGCTTTTCCTCGCGGGAAAGCTCGGAGAACGTGAGGCTCCCGCCCTCCGGCACAAAGACCGGATCATAGCCGAAACCCGCTTCCCCGCGCGGCGGCCAGGTGAGATGGCCGAAACAACGCCCTTCGGCCAGAAGGGTTTCCCCGTCCGGCCAGGCGACGACCAGCGCCGAGACGAACCGCGCGGGTGCGCCCGCCATCTCGATCTCGCGCGCCCCAAGCTCGGCCTTCACGCGGGCCATGGCGCGCATCCAGTCACGGGGGAGACCTGCCCAATCGGCGGTAAAGAGGCCCGGAGCACCATCGAGCGCATCGACCGCGAGGCCGGAATCATCGGCGATCGCCGGCAGGCCCGAGGCCTTCGCGGCGGCAAGGGCCTTGATGGCCGCGTTCTCGGCGAACATCATGCCGTCTTCCCTGGGCTCCGCCAGGCCGAGTTCGCCCGCCGAGACAAGTTCGAGGCCATAAGGTTCAAGCAGGTCGCGCATTTCCGCGAGCTTGCCCGCATTATGCGTGGCAATGACCACCCGGCCGGAAAGACGTTGCGCGCTCATGCGCCGATCGCCGCCTTCTGCATGGCGACGAGCTCGCCGATTCCCTTCTTGGCGAGGCCGAGGAGGGCCGCGAAATCAGCATCGGAGAATGGAGTCTGTTCGGCCGTGCCCTGGATTTCCACGATACCGCCCGTGCCGGTCAGCACGAAATTCGCATCCGTCCCGGCTGCGGAATCCTCGGCATAGTCGAGATCAAGCACGGGATTGCCCCTGTAGATTCCGCAGGAAATCGCGGCGACATGGTCCCGCAGCGGCATGGTCGTCAGCATGTTCCGCGCCATCATCCAGCGGAAGCAATCATGCAACGCCACCCAGGCACCAGTGACGGACGCCGTTCGCGTTCCGCCATCGGCCTGGATGACGTCGCAATCGAGCACGATCTGCTTTTCGCCGAGCGCCGCGAGATCCACCACCGCACGCAGCGAACGCCCGATGAGGCGCTGGATTTCCTGCGTGCGGCCCGAAGGCTTGCCGGCGGTCACCTCGCGGCGCGTGCGCTCCAAAGTGGCGCGCGGCAGCATGGAGTATTCCGCCGTCACCCAGCCCCTGCCTGAACCACGCAGCCAGGAGGGGCCCTTTTCTTCCAGCGTCGCCGTGCAGAGCACATGCGTGTTGCCGAATTTCACGAGGCAGGAGCCCTCGGCATAGCGCGCGAAGGCGCGTTCGAGGCGCACGGCCCGCAATTCATCAGGGGCACGTTTGGAGGGGCGCATTGGCGTCTCCGTCACTCACTGGCGTCGAATTCGGGAAAAGAGGCGGCGTCTTACGCCCTTCCGGGCCGCTTCTCAAGGGTGTTGCGATGCATCAGGGCTGCATCTTTGGAATAGGCGACAAGCGGATTAAGATGGATCGTGGAACCGTTTCCTCCTGTGATTCCCGGATCTGGAGCCTGATGAGCCGCGATCTGAAACCCGCCCATGCCGCCCCCCATGCCTCCCAGGGCTACAGTGAACTCGACCTGCGTTCACGCGACATCTTTCGTCGCATCGTCGAGGGCTATCTTGAAAGCGGTGAGCCCGTGGGCTCGCGCAACATCTCGAAAGTGCTGCCGGTCACGCTTTCGGCGGCCACCGTGCGCAATGTGATGCAGGATCTCGAGGATCTCGGCCTCATCTATGCCCCGCATGTGAGCGCGGGGCGCCTGCCGACTGAGATGGGCCTCAGGCTCTTCGTCGATTCCATTCTCGAGATCGGCGATGTCAGCCAGGAGGATCGCAGCCGCATCGAGGCGCAGATCGCGGCGGGTGGCTCGGGCCGCTCTTTCGAGGATGCGCTTGCGGAGGCGACGAGCCTCCTCTCGGG
>JADCCH010000105.1 GCA_020252865.1 Methylobacterium sp. | reverse complement strand
GGTCCACCAGCATGGGGCCACGGCAAAAAGGGGGGCGAGGATGGAGGCCTTGATCGATGTCTGGGTCGTTCCAGAGGTGGCCTTACCACAAAAATCCATGCGCTTGTCGACAGGCAAGGCCGACCCATCAAGCTCCAGCTCACCGCCGGCCAAAAAAGCGACATCGCGAGCGCCAAGGACCTGATCGGGCATCTCGCGCCCGGCTCCATGCTGCTGGCGGACAAGGGCTATGATGGCAATGCGCTGCGCCAGGCGGTGGCGGTAGTAAATCGGGCTACCTCTTCGGCTCATGTATAACAGTGTTTAGCGCTGTCAGACAAACCAACAAAGTCTCGGAAAGCGCCCTACCCCGGCATCGATCAAGCCGTGCAGGGTTGACGCCACTCGGCCAGTGCGGCGGCGCGGCGTCCGGTGATCCGGTGGAACGTCGCATCCTTGCCGCATTTCCCGCATTCATGGCGCATCCCGTAGCAAGCTTCCATGACGTGGTTCAGGCAAGCGTCGTCATCCGGGAAGCGGGCGAAGAACTGGCGGACGGCGAGCCTTTTCAATAGACATAGCGGGGGACCTCTATTGTTCCGAATATGCCTCAAGTGCATACTTCCGTAAAGGGGAGAAATTCCTTTTTAAAATTCTAAATACGCCTCAAGACTGAGTTTTTTCATGTTCTTTTGGCAAAGAATACATGCAATCGCCTGTTTTCTGTGATAATCAGAGTTACAGGCTTGTGAAGAAGCCGCAAGGCATCGACGAATACTGCCCATTTTTCTTCGCCGGAGAAGAGAAGAGCGGCTTCGCCTGCTTCGCGCAGGGCCATCGCTGAAAGGGAAATCCGGGGTTCGAGCCCAATGGGAAAGGCGGGAACGATGCACGGCACATTCGGATCGAGCCGCGCCTGCGGCTCACCGGGGAAAAGCGAGGCGATATGCCCATCCTCGCCCATGCCGCAGACCACGACATCGAGCGGCAGCAGCCGAGCCACCCGTTCCGCCAGCTGCTTCGCAAAGGCCTCCGGCGACAGCCCAGGCTCACCTCTCGCGAAGGAGAGCCATTCCGCGCCGGCCCGAAGGGCGGGATCCAGCGCCGCGCGCATCATCCGCTCGTTGGAGCGGGGGTGATCGGCCGGCACGAAACGCTCATCCGTGGGCAACAGCGTGATGCGCTTCCAGGGCAAGTCCTGCTTAGCCAGGGCTGCCAGGAACTGCCCGGGCGTCGAGCCGCCTGGAAGCGCGACACTTGCGCGCTCCTGCTGTCCGAGAGCCGCCAGAAGCCTGGCCGCCACCCAATGCGCCAGCGCCTGTGAGGCGCCCGCGAGATCGGCGTGAAGATGCAGAATGGGGCGCCGGCTCATGGTAAAGGCTCACGCCCGCAATTCCGGGTCGCCCCAGCTTCGCCCTTCCCGCTCGATGAGGGCGACCGCCTGCGCCGGCCCCGAGGTGCCCGCAACATAGCGGTGCGGCGCCGTATAATGCTCCTTCCAGCCCTCGACGATCGGATCAATGAAGGACCAGGCGGTCTCCACCTCGTCGCGGCGCATGAAGAGCGTCTGGTCGCCCCGGATGACGTCGGTCAGCAGGCGCTCATAAGCATCGGGCGTGCGCTCGTCGAAGGCTGTGTCGTAGCGCAGATCGAGCACGCGCGGCACGAGTTTCAGCCGGCCGGAACCCGGCACCTTCATCATCAGCTGCAATTGCAGGCCGTCATTCGGCTGCAGGCGGATGACCAGGCGATTGGCTTCCACCGCCGCCCCCGCCTGCCCCGGAAAGATGAGATGCGGCAGCTTGCGGAAGGTGACCACGATTTCCGAATAGCGCGACCCCATGCGCTTGCCCGTGCGCAGGAAGATCGGCACGCCCGCCCACCGCCAGGTTTCCAACTCGCAGCGCAGGGCCACGAAGGTCTCGGTGCTGCTCTCCAGCCCCAATTCCTCCGCATAGCCCGGAACCGGCGAACCATCGAGAGAGCCGCGGATATATTGTCCACGCACGGTCTTCTGCAGCACATCGGCCCCGGAAATCGGCTTCAGCGCGCGAAGAACGCGCAGTTTCTCGTCGCGGATCGCATCGGCCGTGAGCGTGTTCGGCGGCTCGATCGCGAAAAGGCAGAGGAGCTGCAGCACATGGTTCTGCACCATGTCTCGCAAGGCGCCGATCTTGTCATAATAGCCGGCCCGCTGCTCCAGCCCCACTGTCTCCGCCACGGTGATCTGCACATGGTCGATATCCCGCTCCGACCAGGAACGCTCGAACAGCGTGTTCGCAAAGCGCAGGACGAGCAGGTTCTGCACCGTCTCCTTCCCGAGATAATGATCGATGCGGTAGGTCTGGCTTTCCGGCAGCACCGCTGCCACCGCCTCGTTGATGGCACGGGCGGAGGCGAGATCCTGACCCAGCGGCTTTTCGAGCACGAGGCGCGTTCCAGCTTCGAGCAAACCGGCCGATTTCAGCGCGCGGCTCGCGGGAATGAAGCGATCCGGCGGCGTCGCCAGATAGAACGCACGCACACGGGTTGGGTCATCGAGATGCTCGGCGAGGCCGGAAAGGCTTTGGGCATCGGCGATATCGGCCTTCACGAATTCCACGATCGGCAACAGGCGGCGAACATCTTCATCCGCCACGCCATGCGCGCGCAGTTTCGTGCCGAGATGCTCCTTCAGCGCTTCCGGGCTGTCGCCGCTGCGCACGACTCCGAGAATGCGGCTCCCCTTGGGCAGAACACCCTCCGCCGCGCGACGCGCCAGCGCCGGAAACAGTTTGCGCAGCGCAAGATCCCCCGTCGCGCCCACCAGAACGAGATCGAAAAGCGGAACCGGCGTGCGCTCGGGCAGGATGGGGAGACGACGTTCGACCATCACGGGCAATTCCTTCAGCGGCAGGCTCGGCGCGGCCTACAGGGGCCGCTTTGGCTCTTATAACCCGACCGCATCACAACTGTGAAGCTTTACTACGAAAGATGGTAATTTTGTTACATTCTGCCTCTTGCCGGATTATCCGGAGGATGTGCGCTTCTCCCGGACGCTCTTCTTCGCCCGCGCAAGACTCGTCACGCCCGCATCGCCCCGCTCCAGAGCCGTCAGCACGCTGAGGACGTCGATGATCGCGAGATGCACATGGCGCGAGAGCATGGGCGAATAGACATCCGCATCCTCCTCGACATCCGTGGTGATCGCGACATCGCAGAGCCTGGTAAGCGGCGAGCCGCGTGTCGTGAGGCCGATGACGGTGGCACCGAAGTTCCGCGCGATTTCCACCGAGCGGATGAGATCCAGCGTGCGCCCCGAGGCGGAGATCGCGATCACCACATCCTTCGGGCCGAGAAGCGCGGCGGACATCGCATGCACATGCGGATCGGAATAGGCGGCCGTGGGGATGCCGAGCCGGAAGAACTTGTGCTGGGCATCCAACGCCACGATGCCGGAATTCCCCTGCCCGTAGAATTCGAGCCGCGGCGCTTCGGCCATCGCCTTCGCAGCCTTGGCGAGCAGCCCGGAATCAAGCTCCTCCGCGAGGCGCGCGAGCGCGCTCGAGGCCCGGTCGAGCATCTTGCGCACGACCGCCGAGGCATCATCGCCCGGCTTCACATCCTGATGCACGAAGGGAATGCCCGCGCCCAGGCTGCGCGCGAGGCGGAGCTTGAATTCCTTCAGGCCCGAAAATCCGAGCGACTTGCAGAAGCGCGCGACGGTGGGCTCGCTGACATCCGCCGCTTCCGAAATTGCCGCGATGGACATCTCCACCGCGCGGTTGGGATCACTGAGGATGACATCCGCCACGCGCGCCTCGGAACGGGAAAGATGATCGCGGGCGGCCTCGATGCTCACGAGCAGGGCCTTGCCCGTCTCCGCCCTGCCGGTTTCGCTCATCCTGTTTCTCCTCGCGGCACCTTCGCGCGAGATTACGGGGGGAAACTTTCGCCGCCAAGCCGGATTTCGTCGTTTTCCTACACCCTCATCCGTGAACTTCTCACCATTTCGGCTCCGGCGTGGACGGGTCGAACCGCCGCTTCAGCCCGCTCCAGCAGCCGAGATAGCTCTGGTCGATCGGCGCTTCCTCGCTTGCGAATTTCGTGAGCCGCTGGGGAAGCCGCGTCTCCCACATGAAGGCCATGGTGCCCGTGAGCTTCTTCGGCACCATCGGTTCGTTGGAGGCATGCTCGAAAGCTGGCGTATCCGGCCCGTGCGGCAGCATCATGTTGTGGAGGCTCGCGCCGCCCGGCAGGAAACCTTCGGGCTTCGCATCATAGACCCCGTAAATCAGGCCCATGAATTCGCTCATGATATTCCGGTGATACCAGGGCGGGCGGAACGTGTTTTCGGCCACCATCCAGCGCTCCGGGAAGATCACGAAATCGATATTCGCCGTGCCGACTTCGCCGGAGGGCGAGGTCAGCACCGTGAAGATCGAGGGGTCGGGGTGGTCGTAGGAAATCGCGCCCACCGGCGAGAAGCGGCGGAGATCATACTTGTAGGGATAGTAGTTGCCGTGCCACGCCACGACATCGAGGGGCGAGGCCTCAAGCTCGGTCGCGAACATCTCGCCGCACCACTTCACATAGAACAAAGCCTTGCCGGGCTTGTCCTCGTAGGAAGCGGCGGGCACGAGGAAATCGCGGGCATTGGCGAGACAATTCGCGCCGATCGGCCCGCGCTCGGGCAGCGTGAAGGCACCGCCGTAATTCTCGCAGACATAGGCCCGCGCCGGGCCATCCACGAGTTCGCAGCGGAAGATCACGCCGCGCGGAATGATGCAGATCTCGCCCGGCTCGATCTCGATCACGCCAAATTCCGTGGGAAAACGCAGGCGTCCCTGCTGTGCGACGATCATCAGCTCGCCATCGGCATTGAAGAAATACTCATCCTTCATCGAAGCGGTGATGAGCGCGATATGCGCAGCCATGCCGGCCTGCCCCTCGGCATCGCCGGCGGTGGTCATGGTGCGCATGCCGCTAAGGAAGGTGAGTTTCTCGCCGGGGATCGGCACCGGCATCCATCGCATCTGGCCGATGGGCAGCGCCGATTCCTCGCGGTTCGGCGCGGTGCGGATCAGCCCGCCGCCCACCTTGCGATAGCGGCCCTGATGCTTCACGCCCGGCTGGATGCGATAGAGCCAGGAACGCTCGTTTGTGGCGCGCGGCGCGGTGAAGGGCGAGCCCGAAAGCTGCTCCGCATAGAGGCCGTAATTGCATTTCTGCGGCGAGTTGCGCCCTACCGGCAGGGCATTCGGCAAGGCCTCCGTCTCGAAGGAATTGCCAAAGCCCGACATATAGGCGAGCGAGCCCTCAACCGTGGTCCTGGCGCCGGCGAGCGGTGAAAACTGCACAGGCCTGTTCATTGTGATCACTCCCGATGCTGTTCGGAATCCTGCAACGGTTCATGCCAGAATTCGAGGGCAGGGGCAAGAATTAGTTTCAGATGAAACTATATGGCCTCATCCCGCAGCCGGCGGCGCACCGAGATGCCTGGCGAGAAAGGCCAGGCTCCGCTCCCAGGCGAGCCTCGCCGCTTCCGGGTTGTAGCGCGCGCCGCCGGTATCATTATTGAACGCGTGGTCCACCCCCTCATATATGTGAAGCTCGTAAGTCTTCTTGTTGGCCTTGAGCGCCGCCTCATAGGCCGGTATGCCCGCATTGATGCGCTCGTCCTTCTAGGCGTAATGCAGCAGCAGCGCGCCCTTGATGCCGGGCACGCGCTCGGCCGGGATCTGCGAACCATAATAGGAAACACCGGCATTCAGCGCCGGTTCGATCGCGAGCACGCGGTTCACCTGCCCGCCGCCCCAGCAGAAGCCTATCGCGCCGACCTTGCCGGTCGATTGCGGATGGGAAGCGAGGAAGCGGATCGCCGCCGCGCAGCGCTCCGCCGCGACATCCGGGTTCAGCGGACCGATCATCGAACGGGCCTGATCCTCGTTCGCCGGCGTGCCGCCCTCCGGCGAGAGCGCATCGATGCCGAGCGTGAGATAGCCCGCGAGCGCGCCACGCCGGGTCATGTCACGGATATGCGGGTTGAGACTACGATTTTGATGGATCATCAGCAAAGCCGGGCGTTTCACCCCGCCCTTCGGCGCCACAAGATAGCCCTTGAGCCCGGCATCGGAGCCGGGGATCGTTACGCCATCCTCATAAGCAAGGCGTGGATCGTCCGGCTTCACGGTTTCGGCAAGCGCGTAGTTGCTCTGGAGCATCGGCAGCAAGGCCACCGCCGCGGCCGTCGAGCCCGCGATCTGCGTGAGCCTCTCCATGAAGGCGCGGCGATCCATGCCGCCATGCGTGAAGCGATCATAGAGCCCGATGACCTCTTCCGGCACCTGTGCCTTCTTGGCAGCCATCGTTCTTTCCCGGTTATTCTTCCAGCCTGACGCTAACGCGGGAGGGGCGGAAACCAGAAGCGGTAGTTCATTGTTGGACCATCACATTTTCGGCAACAAAAAAGGCGGCCCGGAGGCCGCCTGAATATCTGTCCGAACCCCGGGGCCTCAGCCCTGGTTGCGGTTCTCGACACGCTCGGCGATGCGGGCCGACTTGCCCCGGCGATCGCGCAGGTAATAGAGCTTCGCGCGGCGCACCTTGCCCTTGCGGACAACCTTGATGGAGTCGATATTCGGCGAATAGACCGGAAACACACGCTCCACGCCTTCGCCATAGGAAATCTTGCGCACCGTGAAGCTCTCCTGGAAGCCCCCGCCGGAACGCGCGATGCACACGCCTT
>JADCCH010000104.1 GCA_020252865.1 Methylobacterium sp. | reverse complement strand
GTTCCCTTTTCGACCTGGAGGCTCTTGCCGGGCGCATGCATCGTTATGCCGAGCGCCATGAGACATTGAAGCCGGAAGCGGGATTTATTCTGGAAAGTGTCCTGCTGCGCGGCGAGCTCGAGCGTGGCGACGCAATGCGTGCTTCTGGTCTGCCAGAACGAACGGCCCGCCGCGTGCTGGGCGAACTTCTCAGCCTTGGCCTTCTCGCCTCGGAGACGCCGAAGGGCAAGGTGTCGTTACGCTTCCCTGCTCATGCCCTGGAAGACCTGTTCCCCAAGCTTTACCCGCAGAGCGGAACAGCATCCGACAAAGTCGTGGCGCAATGGACGATGCGCTCGGCGCGGGGCGATTCACCGGCTTTCCACTGCGCGACTAGCCTCTCGACATATTGAGCGGCGGTTCGACGCTCGCCGGAATCGGGCTTGTGTAGGGGTTGTTTTTCAGTCGCCGCGCATGATCTGCCTTGGCTGCGGCCACCAGCGCGGGGTCTGTGAGAGCGGCAATCGCCAGGGATGCCATCGCTTTCGAGACCTGAACCATCGCCTTGTGCGCCGCCGGCTCCTTGCCCTGGGCCACGATCTGCCAGGTGTGGAAAGGTGTGCCGATCGCCACGGTGGGGGCATGGGCCTGCACCGTCGGCACGACCCATGAGACATCGCCGACATCGGTCGAGCCGATCATCGGGTTGCGACGGGCATCAAGCGGGACGGTGAAATCCGCCAGCGGCGCGCCCGTATCCTCCATGCCGATCGAATGCCAGACGGCGGCGATTTTCTGCGGGGACAGGGTGGCGCGGATCGCCGTTGCGAAAGCGCGATCGTGATCGTCGAAATGCGGGGGGCCAAGCGCCTCGAGCACCTTCTGCAAGGCCTCTTCGAGCGGCGTGTTGCCCACCATGTTGGAAACGGCGCTGACGACGCGCATTTCCATCGTCGTTTCCGTCATGAGAGCCGCGCCCTCCGCGATCTGTCGCACACGACGGACGAGTTCGAGCATGCCCGGCAGGTCCCGCGCGCGGATCGAATAGCGCACGCGCGCATGGGCCTGCACCACATTGGGCGCGATGCCACCCGTATCGAGCACGGCATAATGCACGCGGGCATCGCTCGGCATGTGTTCGCGCATGTAGTTCACACCGACATTCATCAGCTCGACGGCATCGAGCGCGGAGCGTCCGAGATGCGGCGCGGCTGCGGCATGTGCCGCGCGCCCCGTGAAGACGAAATCCGCACGGGTATTCGCCAGCGAAAGCGGCGGCACCACTTCCCACCAGCTCGAGGGGTGCCAGGAAATGGCGATATCGGCATCCTCGAAGGCACCGGCGCGCACCATGAAGGCTTTCGCTGCCCCACCCTCCTCCGCCGGGCAGCCGTAATAGCGCACGCGGCCGGGAACCTTGTTGACGGCGAGCCAATCCTTTACCGCCGTTGCCGCCAGCATCGCGGCCGAGCCAAGCAGATTGTGGCCGCAGCCATGGCCATGGCTGCGGCCTCGATCGGGCTGTGGACGGCTTTTCCCGCCTCCTGGCTCAGGCCCGGCAGAGCGTCATACTCACCCAGAATGGCGATGACCGGCCCGCCCTCCCCCGCCTCCCCGATGATGGCGGTGGGAATACCCGCGATGTTCTCACGGATGCGGAACCCCTGGGCGAGAAGCTCCGCCTTGTGCTCGGCCACCGAGCGTTCCTCGGTGTAGCAGACCTCCGGCATGCCCCAGACGCGATCGCTCAGTTCGATGAAGCGCAATTTCTGCTCATCGACCCTGCGCCAGATTTCGCTGCGATTGTCCATGGCGGTTCCTTCGTTCCGGCAATGATTGGCGGAAGGAAGGTTAGCCCGCGATTCTGCCCCGTGCCAGCATTCCGGTGTAAGCCTTATGGCTGCCATGACGCTCCACTTGAGCGAGATGCCGCATGCCCTTGTCCTTCGCGTGGAGTTCGCCATCTGCGAGCAGGGACTGGATGGAGAAGCGCAGGCGTTGGAACGAGAGATTGTCATCATCGGGTCCGGGATGGCGGGCCTCGCCTGTGCGCGCCACCTCAAGGCCGCTGGAAGAGAGCCCATGGTCCTCGACAAGGGTCGTGGGATTGGCGGTCGCATGGCGACGCGGCGCGTCGAGATCGGCGAGGCGGCCACCGGATTTGACCACGGCGCGCAGTATTTCACCATCCGCGATCCGGATTTCCGCCATGCGCTCTCGTCGGTGACGGGCTCGATCGCAGCATGGGAGGACGGCAGCGGCGAACCTCGCTTCGTCGGGCAGCCGGGCATGTCCAGCCTGCCGAAAGCCTTGGCCGTTGGGCTTGAGGTCCAACAGGGGATCGAGATCACGGCAATCCGCCGCGAGGGGGCGGGCTGGCGTCTCGAGAGCAGCAGCGGGCCGATTCTCGCGCGACAGGTGGTGATGACCATCCCCGCGCCGCAAGCCTCGCGCTTGCTGGGGCGTGAGCATCCGCTTTCGAAAAGTCTTGATGCCGTGGCAATGGCCCCCTGCCTCACCCTGATGGCGGCCTTTCCCGCCGGGAGCCCCTCGCCCTTCATCAACCGCCTCTCCGAAACCGAACCGCTGGCCTGGATCGCGCAGGACAGTTCGAAACCGGGACGCAATCCTGGTCTCACAAGCTGGGTTGCCCAAGCCAGTCCGGACTGGAGCGCCGCGCATCTCGAGGAGACGCCGGAAAGCCTCGCCCGCCTCATGTTGCCGTTGCTGGCCCGGGCG
>JADCCH010000103.1 GCA_020252865.1 Methylobacterium sp. | reverse complement strand
CGATCGGCTCCGGGCGGCGAATTCGCCGTCGATCGAAGCCGACAGGCTCATCGCACGGGTGATCTGACCCTGCACGCCCACGGAGATACGAGCCGCCTCGCGCGCGCTTCGGGCGCCCGTGGTGACGAAGGTCGCGCCAGGCAGTGCCACAAAACCGCTTCTGACCGAGGCGCCCGACCCGGTGCTGCGAATCGCCGAGATGCTGCCCGAGAGCAGGATCGGCATCCCGCCATTCGCGAGGACGGTGTGCTCGAAGCGCAGACCCGCCTCCGTGCGAAGCTCCGTCACCGCCCGGCTGCTGAAAGCCAGCGCGAGTCCCGAGCCTGAGGGATCGGCTTCGACATTGGCTGGGGTTCGAAGGGCCTGACCCTGCAGCGCGACGAAGGGCGTGAAGCCGAAGCCCAGCGCGTAGCCGGCCTCCACGCGCCCCGCATAGCCCTGACCCGCCATTTCGGAGTTCAGCGTCGCGCCCAGGGCTGAGCGGCGCGTGTTGAAGCCGAACTGCCCCAAGGCAGCGGAACTGCGGAGATAGGCGCGTCCGAACTCTTTCTCGACATAACCGCCCAAAAGGAAGGCATCGGCAGTGCCGCTCCCGAGGGATGCCCCGGTCGTCCAGCCCATCGAGGCACCAGCCATCGAAAAGCCCACCGAAATCCCGCCGGGATCACGCCAGTTCGCCCCCGCGGCCAGCCCGGCGGAATGCCCCGTATGGGTATGGCTGCCCGTGGCAGCCTGCCCCAGACGCCTCTCCAGCCCGCCGAAGCCAGCACCCCAGATCGTCCATCGCGGACGGGTTATCTCCCCCGAAACAGGGACCTGCGCGCCGGTCCGGTTCGCCACGACCGCACCGCGCCCGAACAGGGCGATGAAATGGTTCATCGTCGCGAAGGCGCTGCTTTGCGCGCCCGTAGCGGCTTCGGGCGTCAAATGGTGCAGCAGGCTCGCCTGCGGAAGGTCCGACGCATAGACGCTCTGCAACGCCGCAGGGAGCGGCGTGCCCGCATTGAAGGCCGCATCGAGGCTGGAGGCCACGCCCGCCTGGTTGGGCGTGATCCCGGCGCTTTGCGCCAGCGCGCTGTGAAGGTCCAGGAAGACCTCCGTCTGCCCGTAGCCGAGCGTGCCCCGGACATGGCTCGGAAAATGAGCCAGACTCACGCTGTCGAAGCGGCCGGATACGGCACCGGCCGTCAGCACCCGGTACTGGCGGGCGAGCGGCGTCCCTTGGGTGAGTGTCAGGGCGGCGGACCCAGCCAAGGCTGCGGTGCCGCCAACGCGCATCTCCGGCAAGCCGACGCTCTGCTGGAAGGTCGATGCGCTGGTCAGCGATAGGTCGCCGGTCAGCGTCATTCCCGTGCCATTGATGGTGCCCGACCCCACCGACAGGTTGCCGAGCACCCCGCCGCCCATTATTGTCCCGCCTGAAATCGTGACCGGGCCTTGCAAGGTCCCGTTATTGGTGAAGGTGCCACCGGTCAGCCCCACCGGTCCGGTGATGGTGCCGGTATTGGTGAACGAGCCGCTATTGGTCACGGCGCCCTGCAGGGTTCCGGCATTCTGGATTATGCCTGTGTTCGATTGAACATCGCCGATCCACGTTGATCCCAACAGGTTCGTGATCGTTCCGGTGTTGGAGGCGATGTTCGCGGTGTAGATGCCGTTGTTGATGAAGGTGCCGGCGTTGACGAGGTCGTCGCTGGAAATTCCATTGTTCAGCAATGTGGAGCCGGATGCCACGGTGACCCTGCCCAGCGTATTGACCCCGCTGAGCACCGTCAGGCCGGACTGAAGCGTCAGGGTCGGCAACCCACCGAGGTTGCGGATTTCGCCTCCCGCGGATGTGATCGCGCCCGTAAGCGAGGTCGTCGCATTTCCGCCCGTGAGAAGCCCGCCCATGAGGGAGACCTGGTTGATAGACTGGGCGTAGCCATTGAGGTCGAGCGTGCCGCCGGTCGCCACAGAAGTGGCGCTGGCACGGCTGAAACTGTTTTCGGCACCCGCACGAAGCGTGCCTTCGGCGATCTGGGTGGCCCCGACATAGCTGCTGCGGCCGACCAGAAGGCCGACACCCGAGCCCGATTTGTTGAGGGCGCCGTGACCGGCGAGAAGGCCGTTCACGGTGCCCGAGCGGATGTCGAAGGTCGAGGCCGTCAGGGTTGCATCGGCGTTCAGCGTGCCCCCATCCATCCAATAATTCGTCAGCGTCATGCTGCCCCGCCCGATGGAACCACCGGTCTGGACGAGCTGGGACTGTGTCGCCGATTGCGAGCCGAGGTCGAGCAGACCGCCGGTCACCTTGGTGGTCCCGGTCGCGGATCCCAGACCCGAGCCATGACCGAGCACGAGCGTGCCGGCATCGATCTGCGTGGATCCCGAGAAGGTGTTCGCGCCGGACAGCGTCACTGTCCCCGCAGTCGTCTTGTGGAGACGACCCGATCCCGCAAGAACGCCTTGCACTAGGCCCCCTTCGAGAGCGAACATCGACGTTCCGGTCACCGTTGCGTCGTTTCTCAGCGTGCCGCCCGTCATGGAATAGGTGGAGACGGTGATCTTCCCCAGCTGCACGGTGCCGCCGGTCTGGCGCAACATGTCCTGCCGCAGATTGTAGGACGAGCCGGCGCTGCCCAGCTGGAGAGTGCCGCCGGTCACCTCGGTCGTGCCGGCCTCGTCGCCCAGCGCACGGTCGTGCCCGAGGGAGAGGCGCCCCTCCTGAACGAGCGTTCCACCCGTGTGACTGTTGCCGCCGCCAAGCTGCGCATCTGCGAGACCGCTCTTGGTCAACCGGCCGGCCCCGCTGAGCCTGCCGTTGACGACCCCTCCGGTGATCTCGAAGGCGCCGGAAGCGTTGACGCCGCCTCCTGCGCTCATGGTTCCGTTGCCGATGCGATAGGTGGTCACGTCGAAGCGGCCATTGTCCAGGTTGCCGCCATTCTGTTCGATCCGATTCAATCGGACGCCCGCTAACCCGCCCGCATTGATCTCGCCGCCATTCACCCTCACCGTCGCGTTCTCGCCGAAGCTTGTCGCCGACCCGGCGACGAGAACGCCGCTCGAGACCGTGAAGCCCGAAAAGGACCCATTGGCGCCCGTCAGCGTCCAGGTGCTCGACCCGATCTTCGTGAACTGCGAAAAGCCCGTATATTGCCCGCCCACCGCCGAGATATCGAAGGCGGAATTCGCGTCGCCGCCCAGCCGGAAGCTGTCGCTGCCCGTTCCGACCACCTGCCCCGTGATCGACGATCCCGCCCGCAATTCGAGGCTGTTCGTGCCTCCGGTAAAGGTGATGGCATTGGCGCGACCATTGGCGCCGGACCCACCCAGGATCGAGCCCCCATTGATCACCATGACGCCCGAGCCCGTGACGCCGGCTCCACCAACGCCGTTACTGCCCGCGCTCCCCGCCGTGGGGCCGCTGCCGCCCT
>JADCCH010000102.1 GCA_020252865.1 Methylobacterium sp. | reverse complement strand
TGATCCTGTGCTTCGTCACGGTGTCGGCCGTGCTGGGGTCATCCGCGCTCAGGGGTCTCACGGCGCTCGCCATCGGGCTGTTCTTCGGGATGATCGGCATCGACCTGCAATCGGGCCAGCCGCGCTTCACCTTCGGGATCGTGGAACTGCTGGATGGCATCAACGTGCTGATCGTCGCCGTCGGCCTCTTCGCGGTAGGCGAGACCCTGCATCTCGCGACGCAACGGAAGACAGAAGAGGAAGTCATCGACATCAAGGGCCCGGTGGGGATGACGAAGGAGGACTGGAAGCGTTCCTGGAAACCCTGGCTGCGCGGAACGGCCTTCGGTTTCCCCATCGGCGCAATGCCTGCGGGTGGTGCGGAAATTCCGACCTTCCTCTCCTATTACACCGAGAAGAAGCTTTCGAAGACCCCTGAGGAGTTCGGCCACGGCGCCATCGAGGGTGTTGCCGGTCCGGAAGCTGCGAACAACGCGTCTGCCGCCGGCGTGCTCGTGCCGATGCTGACTTTGGGCCTGCCCACCTCGGCCACCGCCGCCATCATGCTCTCGGCCTTCCAGAGCTATGGTATCAACCCGGGCCCCCAACTGCTAGCGACGCAAGGGCAGCTGGTCTGGACGCTGATCGCCTCGCTCTTCATCGGCAATGTGATGCTGCTGGTGCTGAACCTGCCGCTGGTGGGCCTGTGGGTGAAGATCCTGAAAATCCCGCAGCCGCTGCTCTATGGCGGCATCCTCGTCTTTGCGACGATCGGCACTTATGGCATCAGCCGCTCGGTGGTGGATCTCATCCTGCTTTATGTTGTGGGCTTCATGGGGTTCATGATGCGCCGGTTTGATTTCCCGACATCGCCGGTCATCATCGGCATGATCCTGGGGCCGATGGCGGAACAGGAATTTCGCCGTGCGATGACCATCTCGAACGGCGATCCGATGATCTTCTTGCAGAAGCCACTCTCGCTCATGCTGCTGGTGCTGGCGGCGATTGCAGTCCTGTCTCCGATCCTCTGGAGGCTGAGGCGCCGTAAGGCAGCGGCCTGAAACCAATCCGACCCGCGAGCAAGACCGTGCTCCGCCCCCCAAGGGTGGCAGGCTGCGGCGAAGCACTCCGAGAGAAGGCATTTCTTTAGGAATTGCGCATATAAAAAGGATCGAGCCATAGAACATGGTGCCTGCATGCGAACTCGCCAATTCGATTGGAAACCCGGCATTGGCCTTTCATGGCATGGCGAAGCGGGCTTCGAGCCCGATTTCGTCCTGTATTTTGGGTCGCGCGCGCTGCTGTCCGATCCGACCTGCTATGATGCCCTGCGCCAGACCTTTGCCCACACCGCTCTGGTTGGCTGCTCCACCGGCGGCCAGTTCGACCAGACGCAGATCTGCGACGATCGCGTGCTGGCGGTTGCGGTGGGGTTCCATGAGTCCCGCGTGCGACTCGCCTCGGTCGAGGTCAGCTCACCAAGCCACTCGGCCGAGGCCGGCGCCGCCCTTGGCCGGCAACTGGCCGCGCTCGACCTGCGTGCGATGCTGGTCTTCTCCGATGGTCTGAGCGTCAACGGCACTGCCCTTGTCGCCGGCTTACAGGACGCTGTGAGCCCCATGGTGACCATCAGCGGCGGGCTTGCCGGCGATGGAGCTGCCTTCGAACGAACGCTCGTGGGGGCCAATGCGCCGCCGGCAAGCGGTTGCGTCGCGGCGATCGGCCTTTATGGCGATCATCTCTCGATCCAGACTGGCCATGCCGGCGGCTGGACACCCTTCGGCCCCCGCCGCATCATCACCCGGGCACAGGGCAATTTGCTGCAGGAACTCGATGGCCGGCCGGCTTTCGAACTCTATCGTCGCTATCTCGACGAGGAAGATTTACGCGCCCTCCCCGGTTCGGCCTTGCTGTTTCCGTTGCGCGTCGAGCCCCAAGGCCAGACCGGGCAGGATGTGGTGCGGACGATCCTCTCGATCGATCAGGCGAGCGGCGAGATGACCTTTGCCGGAGACATGCCGCAGGGCTGGAGCGCACAATTGATGCGCGGCAACTCCGCCAGGATGGCCCAGAGTGCCGCCGAGGCCATGCGCCTGGCGCAGCCACGGGCGGGCGAGGCGGAAGGACTAGCGCTTCTGGTCTCCTGCATCGGGCGGCGTCTCCTGATGGGCCAGCGCGCGGTGAACGAGGTCGAGGCCGCGGCGGAAGCCATGGCAGTCCGGCATGCTCTGATCGGCTTCTATTCCTATGGCGAGATTTCACCGCATGCCCAATCCGGCTTCGCGCAATTGCATAACCAGACCATAACCGTCGTGACAGTCTCAGAAACGAGCGACGAAGCTTGATGTCCCACCGTCTCTACGAAAAGCAACTCGCGCAAGCGACCCGGCCCGACCAGAGCGTGGATCTCGCTCGGCTGGGGGAGTTCGTGGCCGCGGCCTATGCCGAGGCCGAACGCGAGCAGCGACGCAACGAGCATTCGATCGCCGTGATGATCGAGGAAGTCGACCAGCTCAATTGCAGCCTCCAGGCCTTGGTGGCGGCCCGCACGGCGGAGCTGGCCGAGGCGACTGATGCACTGAACATGACCCTGGACAATGTGGACCAGGGCATCGTGATGATCGACAACGAGGGGCGGATCAGCAGCTACAATGCCCGCTTCGTCGAGTTTGCGGGTTTGACGCACGAGGAATGCCGCGGTCGCCCGCTTTTCCGCACGGTCTTGGATCGCATGATGGCCAGGGGCGAGTTCGACCGCGTGGAAGCCGGGTTACGCCATTGGGTGAACATTTCGGCCCAAGAACCGGGCAATCGTATTTTTGAGCACACCCGGCCGGATGGCACGGTGTTGCGCGTGCAGACGCGCCGGTTGCCGCAGGGTGGCGAGGTTCGCGTCCTGTCGGATATCACCGATATCATCTCCCGCCAGCGCGAGGTGGAGCAGGCCCGCCGCCTGCTCGAGGAAACCATCGAGCATGTGACGCAAGGCGTGATGAAGATCAGCGCCGACCGGCGGATCGAATTCTTCAATGCCCGCGTGGTGGAGCTTCTGGGTCTTCCCGAGGGCATCCTCCGGCTGGGTATGCCGTTCCGCGAATTGACCGAGTTCCAGATCTGCAATGGCGAATTCGAAGGCCAGAGCGAGGAATTAATCAGTTTTGTGCGCAATGGCGGCGTTCTGGACGAGTTCCAGGCCTATGAGCGCAAGCGGCCGAATGGCCGTGTGCTCGATATCCGCACCATCCCCATGGCGGATGGCGGCGCGGTCCGCACCTTCACCGATGTGACCGATGCGCGCCAGCGCGAGGATCGCATCCAGCGGGCGGAGGCGGAATTCCGCTCGCTGTTCGAGAACTCGATCGTGGGGATCTACCGGTCGGCGATCAACGGACGGCAGCTTCGTGTCAATCCGGCGCTGGCCCGGCTCAACGGTTTTGCCTCCGAGGCAGAGATGCTGCAATCGGGTGAGTATCTGGCCCGCGACTGGTATGTGAAACCCAATCGTCGTGATGAATTCGCGGCCATCATGCAGAAGGAAGGCCGTGTCTCGGATTTCGTTTCCGAGGTCTATCGGATCCGAACGCGCGAGCGGGTCTGGGTGTCTGAATCGGCCTGGATCGTGCGCGATGACGAAGGCAATCCACTCTATTACGAGGGCATGGTCATCGACGCGACGGACCGCAAGAAGGCCGAGAGCGAGATCCAGCATCTCGCCCTGCACGATGTGCTGACGAATCTTCCGAACCGTACCCTCTTCCTCGAAAAACTGGGCAATGCCCTCGCCACCAACCGGCGCGGCAATGAGCTCGCGATCCTTTGCCTCGACCTCGATCACTTCAAGGACGTGAACGACACGATGGGGCATGATGTGGGCGACGTGCTGCTGCAGCTCGCGGCGCGACGCCTCTCGCGCGTGGTGGCGCAAGCCGGGATGGCCGCGCGGTTCGGCGGCGACGAATTCGCGGTGATCCTGCCGGAATTACGGGAAAGGGAGGCGCTCGTGCAGTTGTGCAAGAGCATCATCCGCAAGCTGTCCATGCCCTATCGGGTGCGAGGCAAGCGCGTCTTCGTGGGGGCCAGCATCGGCGTGGCCCTCTCCCCGACCGATGGCACGGATCCGCATGAATTGCTCAAGAAGGCGGATATCGCGCTCTACCGCGCAAAACGCGACGGGCGCAGCACCTATGCCTTCTTCGATGAGGGCATGACAGCGGCGATCCGCGCGCGGCGGGAGGTGGAGCAGGAACTGCGCCGCGCCATCCAGAACGACGAGTTTGTGCTCTATTACCAGCCGATCATCGATCTCGAGCGCAACCGGCCGATTGCCTACGAGGCGCTGATCCGCTGGAACCATCCGCGCAAGGGCCTGCTGTCGCCGGCCTATTTCGTGGAAATCGCGGAGGAGAGCGGGCTCATCCTGCAGATCGGGGAAATCGTGCTCCGGCAGGCCTGCCGCGCCTTTGCGAAGCTTCCGGCAGAATTGTCCGTCTGCGTGAACCTTTCATCGGTTCAGTTCCGCAACCACCAGCTCGCGGTGTCGGTCATCAACGCGCTGGCGATGGCCGGCCTCGCCCCGCATCGGCTGATCCTCGAGATTACGGAATCGGTGCTGCTGATCGACGATAACCGGACGCTCGACATCCTGCGCCAGCTTCGCCTGCTGGGGGTGCAGATCGCGCTTGACGATTTCGGCATCGGCCATTCCTCACTGAGCTACATCCAGAAGTTCCCCTTCGACAAGATCAAGATCGACCGCTCCTTCGTGCACGATACCGACGACGGCACCATGAACATGGCGATCCGCCGCGCGATCCTTGGCCTTGGGCACGATCTCGGCGTGGATGTCGTGGTCGAGGGCGTCGAGACCACCCATCAGCGTGACATGCTGATCTTCGAAGGCGCGCGCTATGCCCAGGGCTTCCTGTTCGGTCGCCCGCTTTCGGCCGAAGCCCAATTCGGGCCGGAATTCGCGGCGGGAGCCGATCGCAAGGTGGCCTGAGCCTCGCTTGCCCGTTCCTGAAAACAAGAAACCCGGCATCGCTGCCGGGTCTTCGCGATGGGGCCCGCGCTCCGGCATGGCCCATCCTCCGGCGCGTCACTTCGTCACGCGAAGCTCGCTGATATTCAGGCCGATCTTCGAGAAGGCCGCAAGGAATTCCGCCGCATTTCTTGCATCGAAGAACTGGCCGCCCGTATCGAGGGCACAGGTCTTCAGGAGTTCCTTGGTCGGCACGTCGCTCACATCGAAGGCCACCGAAAAAATCGTGATGGCATTGGCCGTATCCTTGGAGATGTTCTTGCAGATCTCCTTGACGAGCTGGTTCGAGAGCGCGCCATTCGAGCCGCTATGCATGGGATAGTTCGGTGACTTGGTATTCAGGCCATCCGTCATCAGGATCAGGAACTTGCGCACGGGCTCTGCCGTTGTGCGGGTCGCGGCGTTGCTGAGCGGCGCCTGCGGCGAAAGCATGCGCCAGGCCCAGATCAGACCGGCCGGGATATAGGTCTCGCCATTCGGCGTGAGCGCCTGGATGCGGGTCTTGGCCAGGTTCGAATTGGTGGTGAGATCGAGGATCTCCGTGCCGCAGGTGATGTTCATGATGCCCGGGATGCGCGTGCCATAGCTGCCATCCAGCGTGTTGAGCGGATAATTGCGCGAGCCGGCGCAGCCGTTCCATTTCAGGGTGGTGGTCTTGGTTTTGCAGACTTCCTGGTCCGGCCCGTAAACCGGGTCGCACTTGGTCTGGAAGTACCCGGCCTTGGCGGCAGAGCCTCCGCAGGTGTAGGGAACACCGTCATTATAGCAGGTCCCCGGCGGCGTCGCTGGCTGAGGGGGCACCCAGACCTGCTGGCAGTTCGTTGAGCCGATCACCTGCTTTTCCATCTTGCAGCTGGTCGTCGTGGTCGAGGAATCCGGCGCGACATTGGCCCACGGCTGGTTGCGGTTCGAGACGCCGATATTCACATATTGCCCGAAGGGCACGATGCCGAATTTCAGCTTGTCCGGGTCCAGCGCCAGGGGCTTCAGATCGTCGATCAGCTTGCTCGCGGCATCCTTGAGCGTCGCGATCTTCCAGCCGGTCATCGAAAAGGTCGTGTCAAGCGCCAGCACCACTTCGGTCGGCGTGTTGAGCACGCCGATCGCTTCGGCGAAGGTGGAAACGCCGAGTTCCTGGTGGCCGAGAATCCGGCTCATCGTGGTGGGGATGTCGGCCGAGGCCGTGACACGAAAGCCGTAGTTGCGGCCATCCTTCACGATGTTCTCCGGCTTCATCGAGATCTTGGTCAGATCGTGTTCGCTCTGATTGAGGTTGGCCTCGAAAACCTGCTTCGCCGCTTCCTCGCGCTCGGCCGCTGTTCCGACAAGGCGGGCTCCGGCAAGGGCGGCCGAGTCCGCCGCTAAGACAAGTGACGATTTGGCTTGCGCGCCGCGTGCATAATCCACGGCGAGGCCAGTGACGCCGATCAATCCCACGGAACTCAGGGCGAAGATCATGGCGACATGACCACGGCGGTCTCGCGCGAAACGACGCGTCAGGGTAGAAAGCTTTTGGTGGCCCATGGCTGACCTCGTGGCAAGGGGACTTTCGTTCCCAAACGCTCGCGCCAAAACCGGAACAAAGTTTTAAATCGATCGCGGAGCCGCGAGAGCGAAGTTCCCGGAAGTTTCATTCAAATGCGCGGGAAGATCGCACAAATACGCCATTTCAGACCCTGAGAGCGCCGAAAAACTGAAATGGCGACACACGCCTTGCGTGCATCGCCGCTCCACAATTATTGGTTGCAAGGTAAAGATGAACTTGCCGCAATCGGTTGAAATCACACCCTTCCCTCGATTGCCCGCCGGAAGAGGTCGGCGGAGGCCTCTTCCGTCAGCGGCAAGGGATTGCCGCCGGCGGTGGGATCGTTCGGGGACATCGTCGCCATCAGCGCGACATCAGGGCTATGAACGCCGAGTTCCTTCAGCGTGTGCGGAACGCCGAGTTCAGCGCGCAGCTTCATCACGAAATCGAGGAAGGCGGAGTAGCTCGGTTGCAACCCGAGATAGGCCGCGACACGGCCGAGCTTGTCGTCAATCGCGCGGCGATTGAATTCCAGCACATAGGGCATGAAGACGGCGTTCGTCATGCCGTGATGCGTGTTGTAGAGCGCGCCGACAGGATGCGAAAGTGCGTGGATCGCGCCAAGTGCCTTCTGGAAGGCGGTTGCGCCCATCGCGGCAGCACTCATCATGTGGGCGCGGGCCTCGATATCCCCGCCGTCCTTCACGGCGCGCGGCAGATATTCCTTCACGAGGCGCATGCCCTCGAGCGCGATGCCATCGGCCAGCGGATGGTAGAACGGCCCGCAATAGGCCTCGAGACAATGCGCGAAGGCATCCATCCCCGTGCCGACCGTGATCATCTTCGGCATGCCCACGGTGAGTTC
>JADCCH010000101.1 GCA_020252865.1 Methylobacterium sp. | reverse complement strand
TGGGGCGGCTCGATCAGGTCGCCTATGTGCGCTTCGCCTCGGTCTACAAGAACTTCAACGCGGCCAAGGAATTCGGAGACATCCTCCGCGAACTCGGGCGCGAGGAAGCCTCGGGCGAGGCCGCCGAGGATGGCGGATGATGCAGCGCCCGCGGGACGAGGCCTTCATGCGCGCTGCCATTGCGCTGGCGCGGCGGGGGCTGGGACGCACCTGGCCGAACCCCGCCGTGGCGGCGCTGGTGGTGGATGAGAGCGTCGAGCCTCCCGTGGTTCGCGGGCGGGGGCGAACGTCGCCGGGCGGTCGCCCGCATGCCGAGGCCAATGCCGTCGCAGAGGCCGGGGAGGCCGCTCGGGGTGCCACGATGTATGTCACGCTCGAACCCTGCGCGCGGCGCTCGCAGCGTGTGTTCGGGCCGTCCTGCACGGAAATCATCCTGGAGAGCGGCATAGCCCGCGTGGTGATCGGCGCGGCCGATCCCTCGCCCTTCGCGAGCGGGGAGGGCACGGAGGCCCTGCGCAAGGCAGGCATCGCGGTGGTGACGGGCCTTTGCGAGGCCGAGGCGCGCGAGGTGACGCGTGGCCATTGCTTCCGCGTCTCCGACCATCGCCCCTTCGTGACCCTCAAGCTCGCGCAGACGAAGGACGGATTCGCGGGGACGGCGGATCGCCGGCCGCTTGCGATCACCGGCGAGGAGGCGCGCGCTTACGTGCATCGCCTGCGCTCCATCCATGATGCCTTGATCACCGGCATCGGCACGGTGCTGACCGATGATCCCCGGCTCGATGTGCGCCTGCCGGGCATGGCCGGCATGAGCCCGATGCGCGTGGTGCTCGACAGCGAAGGCCGCATGCCGGCCGGCGCGAAGATCGTGTCCGAAGCCGCCAACGCGCCGGTGCTGATCGTCTCGACCAGGGATCGCGCGCATTTCGCTGCGCTCGCCGCCGCTCATCCGCCGGAAATGTTGGAGGTGGTGGCGGTGCCCCGTTCCGCTGACGGCTGTCTCGATCTCGCCGCGGCCCTTGGCGCGCTCGCCGCGCAGGGCATCACACGCGTGATGGTCGAGGCCGGGCCGACGCTCTCCAACGCCTTCGCGAAAGCCGGCTTCATCGACCGTCTCGAACTCCTGACCGGCGCCAATGCCATCGGCCAGGGCCTGCCCGCCATCGGCCCGGACCTTGCGGGATGGATCGCGAGGGCTCACCTCGTGGGCGAGCGCATGCTCGGGCCGGACCGGCTGGAAATTCGCAAGGGGCAGGGCTGATGTTCACCGGCATCGTCACCGATATCGGGATTGTGGAACGGGTTGAGGGCGGCTCAAGCCTCAAGCGCTTGCGCATCGCCTGTTCCTACGACCCCGCGACGATCGCGATCGGCGCTTCGATCGCCTGCGCCGGCTGCTGCCTCACGGCCATCGCTGTCGGCGGCGAGGCGGGCGCGAGCTGGTTCGAGGTGGAGGCGGCGGCAGAAACGCTCCGCCTCACCCATGTCGGAACGTGGCAAAATGGCACGCGCATCAATCTCGAACGCGCGCTGAAGATCGGCGATGAACTCGGCGGGCATATCGTGACCGGGCATGTCGATGCGCTGTCCGAAATCATCTCGCGCGAGGAGGTCACGCCGTCGGATGCCAATTGGGGTGCCACTGCGCGCTTCATGCTTCGCGCGCCGAAACCCCTGCATCGCTTCATCGCGGCCAAGGGCTCGGTCGCGCTCGACGGCGTATCGCTCACGGTGAACCATGTGGAGGATGATCTCTTCTGCGTGCTGCTCATTCCGCATACTCTCGCGGTCACCACTTTCGGGGCGCGGAAGGCGGGCGAGCCGGTGCATCTCGAGATCGACATGATGGCGCGATACGCCGCGCGGCTTGCCGAGACCGCGGCGCTTGCCGAGAGGCAGTGAAGCGCCTAAACGCAAGCGCTCAGGATTTCAGGAGTTTGTCATGGCCGAGGCCAAGCGCCGGCAGGCGCCGATCGCAGGCGCGCGCGGTGCCCATATCGTCGTGATCGAGGGGCGTTACTACGACCACCTTAACGACATGCTGCGCGAGGGCGCGACGGCGGCGATCACCGCGGCTGGCGCGGAATTCGAGATCATCACCCTGCCCGGCGCGCTGGAGATTCCCGTCGCCATGGCGATCCGCGCCGAACAGCAGCCGAAGCCCGATGGCTTCGTGGCTCTTGGCGTGGTCATGCGCGGCGAAACCACGCATTATGACATCGTTTCGGTGCAGGCGAACCGCGCGCTGATCGACTATGCCACCACCAATGCCATGCCCTTCGGCAATGCCATCCTCACGGTCGAGAACGAGGCGCAGGCGGAAGCGCGCGCCAACCCGGCCAGGGGCGACAAGGGGGGCGACGCTGCCCGCGCCGCGCTCATGCTCGTGGCCTTGAAGCGGGGGGCTGGCCGATGATCGAGCAAGGCAAGAAGATCCGCTCGCGCGATCGCTCGGTCAGCCGGGGCGAGAAGCGCGCCGCCGCGCGCCTCGCGGCCGTGCAGGCGCTCTACCAGATGGAACTCGCGGGGAAAGGCCTCAACGAGGTCTTCGCCGAGTTCGAGAGCTTCTGGATGGGTCGCGAGATCGAGGGGGACCAGTACAAGCCCGCCGAGGCCGCCCTGTTCCGCCTCATCCTCGAAGGGGTGCTGGCCGACCAGGTTGCGCTGGACCAGGCGGTGGACCGCATTCTCGAGGGCTGGCCGCTGAAGCGCGTGGAAGCCATCATGCGCGCGACGCTCCGTGCCGGCGCGTTCGAACTCAAGCATGGCAGGGATGTGCCGCCGCGCGTCATCCTCTCGGAATATGTCGATATCGCCTCGGCCTTCCTCGAGAAGGACGAAGTGGGCATGGTCAATGCCGTGCTCGACAAGCTGGCGCGCGACTATCGCGCCGGGGATCTGGCGAAGCCCGCGCCATCGCGCGAGGGCTGACGCGCCATGACCGGCGCCCAAACGCCCGGCGAATTCGAGCTGATCGCGGGCTTTTTCGCGCCGCTCGCCGGGCCAGGCGCCTTCGGCCTCACGGATGATGCCGCCACGCTCGATGTGCCAGCGGGTGAAAGCCTTGTCGTCACCAAGGACATGATCATCGAGGGCGTGCATTTCTTTGCCGAGGATGCGCCCGCTTCCATCGCGCACAAGGCTTTGGCCGTGAACCTCTCGGATCTCGCGGCCAAGGGCGCGCACCCTCTCGGGTTCCTGCTCGGGTTCGGGCGCACGTGGGCTCAGGGCGAGGATTGGCTGGCCGGTTTCGCGGCGGGCCTTGCGGCGCTCTCGCGCGAAAGCGGCTGTGCGCTCCTGGGAGGGGATACGGTCAACGCGCCGGTGCTTACGCTCTCCGTCACGGCCTTTGGAACCGTGCCCAAGGGGCGCATGGTGCCCCGCCAGGGCGGTGAGCCGGGTGATCTCGTCTATGTCTCCGGAACGATCGGCGATGCGGCATTGGGCGTGACGCTGCGCCTGAAGCCGGATGAGCACTGGGCGCAGGCGCTTGAGCCGAAGCACCGCGCTTTCCTGCTCGACCGTTATCTTCATCCCCGACCGCGCAACGCGCTCTCGCCCGCACTGCTCGCCCATGCGCGGGGTGCAATGGACGTTTCGGACGGTCTCGTGGGCGATGCGGACAAGCTCGCGGGCCGCCTTGGCGGGCGTTTCGAGATCGGTGACCTACCGCTCTCGGATGCGGCACGCGCGGCCCTGCTGGCCGATCCTGCGCTCATCGACACGATCCTCACCGGGGGCGATGATTACGAGATCCTCTGCGTGATCCCGCCGGATCGGGCTGGCGCCTTCGAGGCAGCGGCCCGGGAGGCAGGTGTGCCCGTGGCATGCATCGGGAGGCTGGGTGAGGTGGGCGGGGTGCGTCTTTGGTGCAACCCGGATGGCCGCGAACGTCGCTTCACGCGACGC
>JADCCH010000100.1 GCA_020252865.1 Methylobacterium sp. | reverse complement strand
CTCCGTCAGCGCCTCGAATTCATAGATCGCGCCGAGCCCGCCGCGATGCGCGCCGGCACCCGCGGAATCGGGCCGCAAAGCCCAGCGCGTGACCATCACCGGGTTGCTCGCCTCGAGGATTTCCGCCGGCGGCATGGTGGCGGTGGAGATGGGATTGTTCGCATGCGAGAGCCCGTCACCCATGGGCGACGCGCCAAGCCCGCCGCCGAAGAACGAGAACATCACGAAAGGCGAGCCATCGGGACGTTTCCCGGCGATCGAGAGCGCGTTGATCGTGCCGAAAGGCCCGGCCAGCGCGCGGGACGGGTCTGCCTGCCCGATCGCGCCGAAGATCACGCCGATCACGCGCAAGATCGTCTCAGTATAGCCGCCCACGGGCTTTGGCGCCTTCACGCCGAGAAGCGTCGTCTCGGGGATGATGAAGGTGATGGGCCGGAGGCAGCCCGCATTGGAGGGCACCTCCGGGAAAAGGTGCTTCAGCGCCACGTAACAGCTCGCGACCGCCGTGGAATAGGCGATGTTCAGCGGCCCCGCACAGGGCGGCGAGGAGCGCGAGAAATCGAGCCTCATCGTCTCGCCCGAAACCGTGAGATCGAGCGCGATGGCCAGCGGCTCATCGGTGATGCCATCATTGTCGAGAATGTCGTCGAAGCGATAGGTGCCATCGGGCAAGGCTGCGATGGCCGCGCGCATCAGCGCATCCGCGCCTTCGGAAAAGGCATCGAGCGCGGCCGCGACGGTTCCCTCGCCCGCTTCATCGAGCAGGCCGTGGAGGCGGCGCTCGCCAAGGTCGAGCGCGTTCAACTGCCCGTTGAGATCGCCGAAATTCGATTGCGGCAGGCGGCTATTGGCCGAGAGGATCGCCAGGATATCGCGGTTCATCACAGCCCTCGCGATGAACTTCACGGGGGGAATGCGCACGCCTTCCTGGTGGCTCTCGGTCGCGCGGGCATTGAAGCCGCCCGGCACATTGCCACCGATATCGAGCCAATGGCCCACGCTCGCGAGCCAGCAGAAAAGCTTTCCCTGCCGGAAAATCGGCCGCACGAGGCGGAAATCATTGAGATGCGTGCCGCCATCGTAAGGATCATTGAAGAGGAAGGTATCGCCCGGTTCGAGCCCGCCCTCCTCCCTGACCCTGGCGATCACCGCGCGCACGGCGAAGGCCATGGCCCCCACGAAGATCGGCAGGCCTCTCGTGCCCTGCACCAGCGTTTCGCCCGTCTCGGCATGGTAAAGGCCATGGCAGGCATCGCGCGCCTCTGCGATGATCGGGTTGAAGGCCGAGCGATAGAGCGTGGCATCCATCTCGTCGGCGATCTGTTCGAGGCGCCCGCGCAGAACCGCAAGCGTCACGGCATCCGGGCGGGTCACCGGCCTTCCTCCCGATCATAGGAGGCGGCGCGCCGGAGCGCGTCCGCCGTGCCCATCCTCTGGTTCAGCTCGTTGAAATCGAACATTCGATCCCGGAACGGCAGGTTCGTGCCATGCGCGGCCAGAGAGGCATAATAGGCCTCGGCGGTCTTGGCCATGGCGCGTACGATGCCGCCGGGAAAGATGACGAGCCGGTAGCCGAGCGCCTGCAATTCGCGCGCATCGAGCATGGGCGTGAGGCCGCCCTCGACCATGTTCGCCATCAGCGGCGCGCGATTGCCCAGCCGCGCCGTGATGGTCGAGAGCATGGCGTGATCGCGCGGCGCCTCCACGAAAAGCAGGTCCGCCCCGGCCTCGAGATAGGCATCGGCGCGGGCGAGCGCGGCGTCGAGCCCTTCCACCGCCACCGCATCCGTGCGGGCGATGATGAGAAATTCTTGCGAACCGCGCGAGGCTGCGGCAGCGCGGATTTTTCCGGCCATTTCCTCCCGAGAGACAAGCGATTTATCCGCGAGATGCCCGCAGCGCTTGGGGAAGGTCTGATCCTCGATCTGGATGCCATTCGCGCCGGCACGCTCGAAGGCGCGCACGGTCCGCTCGACATTGAGCGCATTGCCGTAGCCGGTATCGCCATCGACGATCAGCGGGGCTTTCACCCGATCGCGGATCAGGCGGATGGCCTCGGCGGTTTCGCTCATCGTGACGAGCCCGAGATCGGGTCCGCCGAGCCGGGTATAGGCCAAAGCTGCGCCGGAGAGATAGAGCGCACCGAAGCCGGCGGCTTCCGCGAGGCTCGCTGTCAGCGCGTCATAGACACCGGGAGCCACGACGATATCCGGCCGAGAAAGCCTGCTGCGCAAGGAGATGGGAGCCGGTGCATTTGCCATCTTCACAATCCCAGATAGGCCTTCTGAAGGCCGGGATCGGCCGCGAGGTCCCCCGCCGGACCGGCGAGCGCGACAAGGCCGTTTTCGAGCACGGAGGCGTGGTTGGCGAGCGCCAGCGACTGCACGACATTCTGCTCCACGAGCAGGATTGCGAGGCCCTCGCTCGCGATGCGCCGGATCAGCGCGAACATCTCCTCCACCAGCAGCGGCGAGAGGCCGAGCGAGGGCTCATCGAGGATCAGCAGGCGCGGCTCGGCCATCAGGCCGCGACCGATGGCCAGCATCTGCTGCTCACCGCCCGAGAGCGTACCGGCGAGTTGCTTCTCGCGCTCCTTCAGGCGGGGGAAAATCGAATAGATGCGCTCGCGATTGGCCTCGCGCCGGGCGCGACCACGCGCGAAACAGCCCATATCCAGATTGTCGCGCACGTCGAGGTTGGAGAAGATCTTCCGCCCCTCCGGCACGTGGATCAGCCCGGCCTCGACGATCGCGCGGGGGGTTGCGCGGGTGATGTCAGCGCCATCGAAGCGGATGTTGCCCGCGCGCGGGCGGACAAGGCCGGACAACACCTTGTTCAGCGTGGTTTTCCCCACACCGTTGGAGCCGAGGACCGCGACGATCTCGCCAGGCGCCACGCCGAGATCGACGCCGCGCAGCACATCCGTCACCCCATAGCCGGCGACGAGCCCGGAGACTTCGAGAAGCGCTTCAGCCATACGCTCCTCCACCGGTCGCACTTCCTTGGGCAAGCCGCTCCGCCGCGCCCTTCCCGAGATAGGCCTCGACGACGCGCGGCTCTCGCACCACCTCGGCCGGCGCGCCCCCGGCGATCAGCCTGCCCTCGGCAATCACGATCACGCGCTCGCAGAGCAACATCACCGCCTGCATCACGTGCTCGATCATGAGGATGGTCACGCCCGAGGCGCGCACAGCCTGCAGCACGGGGATGATATCGCGGATCTCGCTGGGGTTGAGGCCCGCGAGCACCTCGTCGAGCAGCAGCAGGCGCGG
>JADCCH010000010.1 GCA_020252865.1 Methylobacterium sp. | reverse complement strand
CGGGCGTCATCGACCAGCTGGGGCAAATCGTCCAAGAAAATCCGGGTGAGACCGTTGCCATCGTCCGGCAATGGATTTCCCAACCGCGCTGATCCCAGAACGAGAGAAGACGGACAGGACCTGACCCATGGCCAAGCCTTCCACAGAAGTCAGCGCGGCGACCGCACCGAAGGGTGACCTCACGCGCTTCCTCTCCGGGCCGGAGAAGGCCGCGATCATCCTGTTCGTGCTGGGCGAAAAGTATGGCGGCCCAATCTGGAGCGCGCTCGACGAGGACGAAATCAGGCAGGTCTCCCGCGCCATGTCCCGCCTCGGCTCGGTGACGGCGGATGCGGTCGAGCAGCTCGTGCACGAATTCGTGTCGATGATGGCCACCGCCGGCGCGGTGACCGGCGACTATGACCGCACCGAAGCCCTGCTCATGAAGATCCTTCCGCAGGAGAAGGTCTCGGCCCTGATGGACGAGATCCGCGGCCCGGCCGGTCGCAACATGTGGCAGAAGCTCGGGAACGTCCAGGACCAGGTGCTCGCCAACTACCTCAAGGGCGAATATCCGCAGACCGTCGCCGTGATCCTCTCCCGCCTGCGCCCGGAGCATGCCGCGCGCGTTCTCGCGCTGCTGCCGCATGAATTCGCGCTCGAAGTCGTCTCGCGCATGCTCAACATGGAGCCGGTGCAGAAGGAAGTGCTTGATCACATCGAGGAAACGCTGCGCACGGAATTCATCTCGAACCTCTCGATCACCCAGCGCCGCGACAGCCACGAGATGATCGCCGAGATCTTCAACTCCTTCGACCGGCAGACGGAAAGCTGGTTCCTCGCCGCGCTCGACGAGCGCAACCGCGAGGCGGCGCAGAAGATCCGCTCGCTGATGTTCACCTTCGAGGATCTCGCGAAGCTCGATCCGGGCTCGTGCCAGACCCTCATCCGCTTCTCGGATCGCGATGTGCTCGCGACCGCGCTCAAGGGTGCGGCGCCGTCGATGAAGAAGTTCTTCTTCCAGCAGATGTCGAGCCGCGCCGTGAAGAATCTCGAGGAGGCCATGACCTCGCGCGGTCCGGTGCGCCTGAAGGAAGTGGACGAGGCGCAGACGCGCATCGTGTCGCTTGCGAAGGAACTCGCCGCCAAGGGCGAGATCACGATCGCCAAGAACCGCGCCGAAGACGAACTGATCTACTGAGCAGGCAAAAGCGATGGCCGAAACACGCAACGCCTTCAACTTCCAGCGGGATTTCAGCCAGGCGGCGGCAACCTCGATGTATCTGGAGAAGGGCACCCATCTGCCGGTGCCCTATGCCCAGCATGCCCGGCTGCTGGAGCAGGCCCATCAGGAAGCCTATGCGCGCGGCCTGCAGGATGGTCGCCAGCAGCAGCGCGACGACGAGGCCAATCGCATCGCCGACGCCCTGGCGCAGATCGCGAACCAACTGCGTTCGGCTGATGAACAACTGCGCTCCACCGAGGCCGATTCACGCAAGGAGGCGCTTTATTTCGCGCAGGTCTTTGCGCGCAAGCTCGCCGGAAAACTGATCGAGCAGATGCCGGTTGCACCCATCGAGGCGACCGCACGGGCGATCCTCAACGACCTGCGCGGCGCCCCGCATGTGGCGGTGCGCGTGGAGCCTTCGCTGTTGGATGACGTCAAGTCCCGCCTCGTATTCCTGCTCCGGGAAAACGGCATCAATCTCAAGCTCTTCGTCTTTCCCGATCCCGCAGTTCGCTCCGGTGATTGCCGCATCGAATGGGCAGAAGGCGGGATCGTGCGCGAGCGCGAGAAACTGGAATATCTCATCGAACAATCGCTCGACATCGTGCTGAAGCGCGGTTCGCTCTGACCATACAAGATCACGAACAGGAGTTCGCCCCATGTCCACCGAGACTATGCTTCCGCTGAGCGATCTGGAATCGACCGCCGAACTCGTTGCGGCCGCTTACGGCACGGATGGCGAGCAACCCCCGAGTGCAAAGACCGCGGCTGACCTCGAACATGTCTTCGATGTGCCGGTCCAGGTCTCGGCCGTGCTGGGACGCGCGAAAATGGGCGTGGGCGACCTTCTGCGCGTGACTCCCGGCCACATCCTCGAACTCGACCGGCGGGTGGGCGAGGCGATCGACATCTTCGTGAATGACCGCCTGGTGGCACGCGGCGAAGTCGTGCTCGTGGACGACAAGCTCGGCGTGACGATGACTGAAATCATCAAGAGCGACCGCTGAGGCAACCCCGCTGCGCGTATCCACGCGCAGCAAGACCGAATACGGGCTGCGCCCCGGCGCAGCAGGACCAAAAAAAGGGAGAACGGCCATGCGGCTTCTCATCGTGGGAGTCCTGCGCGGGGAACTCATCACCGCGGCCAAGATCGCGCGGGAACGCGGCGCCTCCGTGGCGCAGGTGGATGGCGTGGAAGCGGCCCTTTCGCATCTCCGGCAGGGCAAGGGCGCCGATCTCCTGATGGTCGATGTGCAGATCGACATCCGCGCCTTGTGCGAGGGCCTGGCGGCCGAGCACATGACGGCGCCCATCGTGGCCTGCGGCGTTTCGAACGACAAGCGCGCCGCCGTCATGGCGATCGACGCAGGCGCCAAGGAATACATTCCCCTTCCGCCCGATCCGGAACTCATCGCGGCCGTGCTGGAAGCGGTCAGCCGCACCCAGACCTCCATCATCTTCCGTGACGAGAGCATGGCGCGTGTCGTCCAGCTCGCGAAGCAGATCGCAGGCTCGGATGCCTCCGTGCTCGTCACGGGCGAGTCGGGCGTCGGCAAGGAAGTGATGGCGCGATTCCTCCACGAGAAATCAAAGCGGGCCTCAAAGCCTTTTGTCTCTGTGAACTGCGCGGCCATCCCCGATAACCTTCTCGAAAGCGAGCTGTTCGGCCATGAAAAGGGGGCCTTCACGGGGGCCATCGCCCGGCGCATCGGCAAGTTCGAGGAGGCCGATGGCGGCACGCTGCTGCTCGATGAAATCTCCGAAATGGAAGTGCGCCTGCAGGCCAAGCTGCTTCGCGCCATCCAGGAGCGGGTGATCGACCGCGTGGGCGGACAGCGCCCGGTGCCGATCGATATCCGCATCATCGCGACCTCGAACCGCAACCTCCTCGAACATGTGAAGGCCGGGCATTTCCGCGAGGACCTGCTCTATCGTCTGAACGTCGTGAACCTGAAGATCCCCGCGCTCCGCGAGCGCCCGGCGGACATCATCGAGCTCGCCGGGCATTTCGCGAAGAAATACGCGCAGATGAACGGGCTGCCCAATCGCGTCATCAGCCATGATGCGAAGCGCCTGCTTCTCGCCAATCCCTGGCGTGGCAATGTGCGCGAACTCGAGAACACCATCCCTCGCGCGGTGCTGCTCTCGATGGGGTCGGAAATCGCTCCGGAGGCGATCCTCACGCCCGAAGGCGAAAGCCTCGCGCAGACCGCATCCGATGCTACCGCCCGCAAGGCAGCGGAACTGGCCGAGGCCGCGACGCGCGCGCTGGTGGGCCGCACCGTGGCGGATGTCGAGCGTGAACTGATTCTCGATACCCTCGACCATTGCCTCGGAAACCGCACCCATGCGGCGAAGATCCTCGGCATTTCGATCCGCACCCTGCGCAACAAGCTCAACGAATATTCAGCCGACGGCCTCGCTATCCCCGATCCGGGCACCGCGCGTGTGGCGATGGCTTGAAGCCACCATTCCGGAGAGCATCCCGGGGGCCGGACAGGAAGCTGTCCGGCCCCTCGCATTTCGGGGCACCGCCCCCGATCGTAACCTCCTTTTAACCATCCTCCCGGCAAAAATTGCCCAGCACCGGAACGCCCGCCAGAAGGCGGCGCGATTCGTTTGGGCAACCGAGAGGCGAGGCAGGCATGAGCGACGTTCCCGCAGGTGGATCCGGGTCCAACCCCTTCGCCGGGCTGGGCTCCACCATCACGGCCAAGGAATTCGGCGCGGTCATGCGCCGTTCCGACATCGTCATGGCGATGGGCGTGCTCACGATCCTCGTCGTGATGATCGTGCCCTTGCCGGCTTTCCTGCTGGATCTGTTCCTGGCCTTCTCGATCATCCTGTCCGTGCTGATCCTGATGACGGCGCTCTTCATTGCGGCGCCGCTGGAATTCTCGGCCTTCCCGACGATCCTTCTCATCGCCACGATGCTCAGACTGGCGCTGAACATCGCCACGACGCGCCTCATCCTCACGCATGGGCATACGGGCACAGGGGCCGCCGGCCACGTCATCGAAAGCTTCGGCACCTTCGTGATGGGCGGCAACTTCGTTATCGGGCTGATCGTCTTCATCATCCTGGTGATCGTGAACTTCGTTGTCATCACCAAGGGTTCAGGGCGAATCGCCGAAGTCGCCGCGCGCTTCAGCCTTGATGCGATGCCCGGCAAGCAGATGGCGATCGACGCCGACCTTTCCGCCGGTCTCATCGATCAGGACGAGGCGAAGGCTCGCCGCAAGGCGCTGGAGGACGAAAGCTCCTTCTACGGCGCGATGGATGGTGCCTCGAAATTCGTGCGCGGCGATGCCATCGCCGGCATTCTCATCACCTTCGTCAATATCATCGCCGGCATCATCATCGGTGTGGCGCAGATGGGCATGGATTTCTCCTCCGCCGCCCGCACCTACACCCTGCTGACGGTCGGCGATGGCCTCGTGACGCAGATCCCGGCGCTGATCGTCTCCACCGCCGCCGGCCTTCTTGTTTCGAAGGCTGGTGTCACCGGTGCCGCCGACAAGGCGCTGACCAAGCAGCTCGCCTCCGTGCCCAAGGCGCTGGGCATGTCCGCCTTCGTGATGGTCATCATCTCGCTGCTGCCGAACATGCCGATGCTGCCCTTCCTCGGCCTTGCAGCCGGCGCGGTCTACATGGCACTGCGCCTGCAGCGCCAGCAGCAGCTCGATACCCTGAAGGAACAGGCCCAGGCCGTGATGGAGCAGGCCGCAGCCCAGGCGAAGCCTTCCGAGGAGCCCGTGCAGGATGCGCTGCGCCTCGACGAGCTGCGCATCGAGATCGGCTATGCGCTGCTGCCTCTGGTGCAGGGGCAGAACGGCGAGGACAGGATCACCGACCAGATAAAGGCCCTTCGCCGCACGCTCGCGGCGGAGATGGGCTTCCTGCTGCCTTCCGTGCGCCTCGTGGACAATGTGCAACTCGAATCGAACCAGTATGTCATCAAGCTGAAGGAGATCGAGGCCGGTGGCGGCGTCGTCTTCCCCAACCAGTACATGGCGATGGACCCTTCGGGCGGGCAGGTACAATTGCCAGGCGCGCATATGCTGGAGCCGACCTTCGGCCTGCCGGCGACTTGGATCGACGAAGCCCTGCGCGACGAAGCGCAATTGCGCGGCTACACCGTGGTCGACCCGGCCACGGTCATCGCGACGCATCTCACCGAGGTCATCAAGAACAACATGAGCGAGCTGCTCTCCTTCGTGGAGGTGCAGAAGCTCCTGAAGGAACTCCCCAAGCCGCACCAGGAACTGCTGAAGGAGTTCGTGCCGGGCCAGCTTTCCACCACCGGCGTGCAGCGCATCCTGCAATTGCTGCTGGCCGAACGCGTCTCGATCCGCGATCTCGGCACCATTCTGGAGGCGACTGCGGAAGTGGCGGGCGCGCTGCGCGATCCGCGCATGATCGTCGAGCATATCCGCACCCGCCTCGCCCGGCAGATCTGCGCGCAGCATACGGGGCCGACCGGCCAACTCGCGCTCATCACTCTCTCGCCGGCCTGGGAAGATGCCTTTGGCTCCTCGCTCATCGGCGATGGCGAAATCAAGCATCTCGCCATGCAGCCCTCTCGCCTGCATGATTTCGTGATTGCCCTGCGTGACCGCTTCGAGGAGGCGGCCAAGCTCGGCGAGATGCCCCTACTCGTGACCTCGAACGCGATCCGTCCCTATGTGCGGATGGTGGTCGAGCGGTTCCGCCCGCAGACGGCCGTCATCGCGCAGGGTGAGATACATCCGAGCGCGCGGCTGCGCACCGTGGGTTCGGTTTGATCGGGATCAGGCGGGAGGCGGGCTTGCCGCGCTTTCCGCCTCTCCCTTCCGTTTCGCGAGCTGCCCGCGTTCAAAGAGCAGCACCACGGGAATGGACAGGGCCAGCGGGATCAGCAGGTAGAAGAGTCGCCAGACCAGCAGGGCGGCAAAAACCTCGGTCGCCGGAATGCCCGGCATCACCTTGAGGAACACTGCCT
>JADCCH010000001.1 GCA_020252865.1 Methylobacterium sp. | reverse complement strand
AGATGTTCGGTATTCACGGAGATGCCCACGGGCCGGATCGCCGGGTTGGTGAGCTTTCCGCAGGAGATGCTGAGGTCGATCACCGCGCGGATCGAGGGCAGGGAATGCTTCACGCCGCGCATGGTGGTGCGGGTCGGCTCGTGGCAGATGACGAAGCAATCGGGCTGCGCGCCATGCAGCAGGCCCAGCGATACGCCCGCGAAGGAGGGGTGGAACAGCGAGCCCTGGCCCTCGATCAGATCCCAATGGTTCGGTGCGGCAGCGGGTGAAATCCATTCGACCGCACCGGAGATGAAATCCGCGACCACCGCATCGATTGCAACGCCCCGGCCCGAGATGAACAGTCCGGTCTGGCCCGTCGCGCGGAAATCCGCGTCGAGGCCCTGCTGGCGCATCTCCCTTTCGAGCGCGAGCGCGGTGTATTTCTTGCCTACGGAGCAATCCGTGCCGACGGTCAGCAGGCGCAGTCCCGGACGCTTCGTGCCCTTGCCGGTCGCGAAGGTCTCGCTCGAATGGCGCACATCCGTGAGGCGGCGATTGTGGCGCAAGGCGGCCTCGGCGATGACGGGCTTGGAAGCGAGGCGCGCATGCAGTCCGCTCGCGACATCCATCCCGGCCTCGATGGCCTTCACGATGGTCTCGGACCAATGATCGGGCAAAATGCCGCCGGCATTGGCCACACCCACGATGAGCGTGCGGCAACCGGCCTTCGCGGCTTCCTCGATGGTCATGTCGGGGATCTTCAGGTCGGCCTTGCAGCCCGCCAGGCGCAACTGGCCGCGGCACCATTCCGGGCGCCAGTCGACAATGCCCTGTGCCGTCTTGGCCGCGAGCTGATCCGGGACATCGCCCAGGAACATCAGGTAGGGGGCTTCGACGATCATGGTCTTCTCCTCGGGTGTCCAAGCCGGATGGCCCGCTTCCGGCCACCTCTGGCAACAGAGGGATTGTGCTTGCAGCGAAGGGTTGTCGCCAATGCAAGTTTTCCATCCGCTCGAAGGCCGAATCGAGGGCAAACACCCCCTCGCCAGCAGGTTCGAATCCTGCTACCGATGCAAAATTCGCATTGGCCTCTGCGGTGCGCATCGGACAGCATGAGACCCGTCATTCAGAACTGATGCCGGATGCGGCATCCGGGGGTGCAGCATGGAAATTCGCTGGCTTCAGGATTTTCTCGCCGTGGCCGAGACGGGAAATTTCACCCGTGCGGCCGAGCAGCGCAACGCCTCGCAGGCGGCCTTCTCGCGGCGCATCCAGCAGCTCGAGGCATGGGTGGGCGCGGCCCTGATCGACCGCTCGATCATCCCCACGCGCCTCACGCCCGCTGGAGAGCATTTTCGCGAGACGGCCGGAAAGATCCTCGCCGAGATTCTCGATGCCCGCGCCGAAATGCGCCAGGGCGCGCCGAGCCGGCCCGACCATGTGCGGATCGCCGTGCCTTTCGCGCTCGCGACGGCCTGCCTGCCGAGCTGGTGGGCGCAATGGACGCGCGACCTGCGCCTGACCTGCGAGATCGCCACGGGCAATGTGCATGATCTCGCGATCGGCCTGCTCTCCGGCGCGACCGAGCTCATGATCTGCTGGACGAGCGCGCAGCAGCCGGTTCACCCCGAGCCGCAGCGCATCGAGAGCGTGGAAATCAATCGCGACCGCCTGCGTCCCTATGCGAGCCCCGGCCTCGTTGCGCGGATGGGCCTCACCTTGCCCCGGCACGGCGACAAGTCCGTGCCGCTATTGATGTATTCGCGATCGGTCTATTTCGCGCGGCTCGTCGATCTCATCATCGAGACGGCGGGCGGCATCGGCAAGCATACGCGCATCATCGAGACCGACATGTCCGATATCCTGCGCGACATGGCGATGGCCGGCCACGGCATTGCCTGGTTGCCGGAGAGCACGGTGAAGCGCGCGCCGCCGGGGGCACTGGTTCCACTCGGCGATGATCACTGGTCGCTGCCGCTCTCCATCGTGGCGCTCAAGGATCACAAGCTCGAGAAGCCCGCCGTCGTGCGCCTCTGGCAGGTGCTCACGGGGGGGCGGCAGCAGCCGGCATCCTTGCCCCCGCGCCTGCAGACCGGCTTCGTCCGTCCGCGCGGCAGTTTGGGCTCGCCCTGATCCTTCCTGAAACACCGCCGGGCGACGGCCCGGCAGCCCGATCCATGCCCGGAGTTCTCCCATGTCCGCCCCCGTCACGCTCCGCATCGCCTATGTGAACGGGCGCTACCTTCCGCTCGCTGAAGCCACTTTGCCGATCATGGATCGCGGTTTTCTGTTCGGCGATGGCATCTACGAGGTGACAGCGGTGCTGGGCGACCATTTCGTCGACAACGAACCGCATCTTGCCCGGCTCGACCGCTCGCTCAAGGCCATCGGCATTCGCAATCCGCACACCATTCCCGAATGGACCGCCATCCAGCGCGAACTTGTCCGGCAGAACGATCTGAAGCAGGGCACGGTCTATATCGAGGTGACGCGCGGCACCCATGAGCGCGAATTCACCTGCCCTGATGATGTCGCCCCCAATGTCGTGATGTTCACGCAGGCGAAGAACCTGCTCGCGAACCCCATGGCCGAGACCGGCGCTGCGGTGATCACCGTCGATGATCTCCGCTGGGCCCGGCGCGACATCAAGTCCGTGGCCCTGCTCGCGCAGGTCCTCGCGAAGTTCGAGGCGAAACGTGCGGGCGTCGCCGAAGCCGTGATGCTGGAGGATGGCGTGGTGACGGAAGGGGCTTCCTCGACCTTCTTCATCCTGTCGAGCGCGGGGGTGCTGGTCACGCGGGCGCTGTCGAACAGCGTCCTTCCGGGCGTCACGCGCTCCTCGGTGATGCGTCTTGCGCGCGAAACCGGGCTCCATGTGGAGGAGCGCCCCTTCTCGCGGCAGGAAATGCTGGCTGCGCGCGAGGTCTTCTACACCTCGGCCTCATCCTTCGTGATGCCCGTGGTGGCGGTCGATGGCGAGAAGATCGCGGGCGGGATGCCCGGTCCGATCACGAAGAAGCTGCGCGCGATCTACCTGGAGGAAGCGCAGAAAGGCTGACGCTTCTGCGCCGTGATCGGGCCGGGCTTCGGCGTCTTCGCTCGCATGGATCGCCTGATGTCAGGCCACCACCCGGAACGGCACCACGACGCCGGTTCCGCCCGCGGTGAGCCGCTCCATCAGATGCGCGCCGGCGGCTTCCACATGGGCGCCCATCAGCGCGCTGGCCTTCCCGGCATCGCGCTCGCGGATGGCTTTGACGATGCCCACATGTTCGGCCGTGGCGCGCGCCCGGCCCTCGGGCGAAAGCGCGGCCATGTAGCGTGCGCGGTAGAGGCGCATCATCACTTCTTCCACGGCGCGGGCCAGAAAGCGGTTGCCGCTCATCCGTGCGATTTCGAGGTGGAAGAGTTCGGCGGCTGTCAGCATCCCTTCCACATTGGTCTGGCCCGGCTCGGCATTCTCGGCATCCGTGGTGCCGAGCGTATGGAGGAGTTGCAGCTCCGCTTCGGTCGCGCGCGGGGTGAAGAGCCGCACGGCCTCGCGCTCGAGCGTGGCGCGGAACACGACGGCCTCGCGCATCTCGTCGAGCGAGAGCGGTGCGACGCGGCGGACGCGGCCATCACGCAGCACGAGACCCTCGCTTTCCAGCCGGGCCAGGGCCGCGCGGATCGGCGTGCGCGACGCGCCGTAGCGATCCTCGAGCCAGCGTTCGGACAAGGCGAGTTCGGGCGCGAGCTGGAAGGCAAGAATATCGCCGCGCAGCGCCTCGTAGACCTGATTTGGCTTCTGATCGAGATGGAATACCATGCCGGTATACCGTTCGAACATGGCGCGAGAGTCAAGCTCTGCTGTTTCGATATTGCGCGGAATGCGCCTCAGACATTCGCAATCAATCCGCCATCCACGCGCAGCACCGAGCCGGTGATGTAGCCCGCGCGGGGGGAGGCGAGGAAGGCGGCAAGGTCGCCATATTCCTCCGGCCGGCCATAGCGCCCCGCGGGAATGGCCGCGAGGCTCTCGGCCTCGACCTCGGCCACGGTTTTTCCTTCGCGCTCGGCCTTCTTCAAATCGAGGAAGGCGATGCGGTCGGTCGCGATGCGGCCCGGCACGATGACATTGGCAGTGATCCCGTCCTTCGCGACCTCGCGCGCCAGCGTCTTCGACCAGCCGACGAGGCTCGAACGCAAGGCATTCGAGAGGCCGAGATTGGGGATCGGCACGATCACGCCCGATGAGGCCGAGGTGAGGATGCGCCCGAATTTCCGGGCCCTCATGCCGGGCAGCACGCGGTCCGTCAGCGCGATCACCGACAGGACCATCGCGTTGAATTGCTGCATCCAGAGGCTCGGGGGCTGGCCTGAAACCGGGGTCGGCGGCGGGCCGCCCGTGTTGTTCACGAGGATATCGATGCCGCCCAGTTCGGTTTCCACGGTGCCGACCACGCGCTCGATCGCCTCGATCTCGGCGAGATCCCAGACAAGCGGGAAAGCCGTGCCAACGGCCTCGCGGATCACCTTGGCCCGCGCTTCGAGCGGCTCGGCCCGACGCCCGGCGAGTGCGACCCTCACGCCTTCGCGCGCGAGCGCCTCCGCGATTGCGCCGCCCAGCCCGCCGCCCGCGCCCAGCACGAGCGCGACTTTCCCCTGCAATTGAAGATCCATGTCGAAACCTCCGGAATGTTTCGGGCTTGCCGCTGCATTGCGACGGCAATCCGCTGCCTTTCCACCACGCCGTTCGAGTGGATACCATGCCCTCAATCCGAATGGATGCATCTTGTCACGACCGTCCCGAGCTTTGCGAAAGCGCGCGCGGATTCCTCCTCCTTTTCGGGTTTCGGCGTTGACAAGCCGCGCCGGGCGGCGAAAGTGACGGCCTTCTGATGATGCGGGCGCCGTGCCCGGCTTGCGCCTCACGAGGATCGACGTGACGAACCCCGCGCCTCCGCGCCTGCTGCTGGCTTCCGCCTCGCCGCGCCGTTTCCAGCTTCTCGACCAGATCGGGCTGACACCGGACGATGTGGTCGCGACCTCCATCGACGAAACGCCGCGCAATCGCGAGCGTCCGCGCGTTTATGTCGAGCGGATGGCACGCGAGAAGGCCGATGCCGCCCGGCGCATCGTGGCGCATGATGCTCCGCGCGCGCAGAGCGTCATTCTCGCGGCGGATACCGTGGTGGCGCTGGGTGCGCGCATCCTGCCCAAGACCGAAACCGTGGAAGAGGCGGCGACCTGCCTGCGCATGCTCTCCGGCCGCGCGCATCGGGTCTATACCAGCATCGTCGTGCAATTGCCTTCAGGACGGCAGGCGCAGCGGCTCGTCGAGGCCCGCCTGCGTTTCAAGCGCATCTCCGCCGAGGAACTCGATGCCTATCTTGCCTCGGGCGAATGGCGCGGCAAGGCCGGGGGCTATGCCATCCAGGGCATTGCCGGCGCCTTCGTGACGAAGCTGATCGGCTCCCATTCGGCCGTTGTCGGCCTGCCGCTCTACGAGACGGTCGCTTTGCTGACCGGGCTCGGCTATCCGGTCCATCTCAACTGGCTCACCCCACGGAGTGTTTAGGTCATGAGGCTTCGGAACAGCATTGCCCTCGTGATGGGCGCAGGGTCATCGGGGCCCGGCTGGGGCAACGGCAAGGCGACCGCCTTCCGCTTCGCCCAGGAAGGCGCAACGGTCATCGCCGCCGATCTCAATCTCGCGGCCGCCGAGGAAACCGCTCAGCTCATTGCGCAAGCCGGTGGAAAAGCCGAGGCGCATCGCTGCGACGTCACGAAATCCGCCGAGATCGAGGCGCTGGTGACCGATATCGCCGGGCGCCATGGCCGGATCGACGTGCTCGACAACAATGTCGGCATTGCCGAGGTTGGCGGCGTGGTGGAGCTGCCGGAGGCGGAATGGGATCGCGTGTTTGCGGTCAACCTGAAATCCGTGTTCCTCGCGATGAAGCACGTCATTCCGGTGATGCTGCGCCAGTTCGCCGAGCGGGGCGAGGGCGGTTCCATCATCAACATCTCCTCCATCGCGAGCCTGCGCTATACCGGCATTCGCTATGCGAGCTATTCCGCGACCAAGGCCGGGCTGAACCACCTGACGCGCACCACGGCGGCGCAATATGCCGCGCAGAAGATCCGCGTGAACGCCATCCTTCCCGGCCTGATGAAGACGCCGATGGTCGAGCGCTCTGCGGGGCTCGCCAACACCTATGCGGATGGCGATGTCGAGGCGATGTGGCGAGCACGCGACGCGCAGGTGCCCATGGGGCATATGGGTGACGCATTCGATGTCGCGAATGCGGCCGTGTTCCTCGCTTCCTCCGAAAGCCGCTACATCACCGGCATCGAATTGCTGGTCGATGGCGGCATCACGCTGAAAATCTCCTAACTCCGATCACTTCCGAAGGATTCCATCATGGAGCACCGTCCGCTTGGCCGCACCGGCATCAAGGTTCCCGTCATCTGCCTCGGCACGATGACCTGGGGGCAGCAGAATACCGAGGCCGAGGGGCATGAGCAGATGGATTACGCGCTCGATCAGGGCGTGAATTTCTTCGACACCGCCGAACTCTATTCCATTCCGCCCCAGCCGGAGACGCAAGGCTCGACCGAAAAGATCATCGGCACCTGGTTCAAGGCGCGGAAGAACCGCGACAAGGTCATCCTCGCGACCAAGGTGGTGGGGCGGTCGGACATGGACTGGTTCCGCGACGACGGTTCGAAAAGCCGCCTCACGCCCGCCCAGATGCGCTTTGCCCTGGAACGCTCGCTGCGCAATCTGCAGACGGATTACGTCGATCTCTACCAGTTGCATTTCCCGGAGCGGCCGATCGCCTGGGGCTCGAACCCCACGCGCTTCGATTCCGAGGCCTATCGCCCGGCCGCCGACGAAACGCCGATCGCCGTGCAGCTCGAAACGCTCCGGACCTTCGTGAGGGAAGGCAAGGTGCGCCATATCGGCCTCTCGAACGAGAGCCCATGGGGCACCATGCGCTTTCTGGCGGAAGGCGAGGCGAAGGGTCTGCCGCGCGTCGCGAGCATCCAGAACGCCTATAACCTGCTGAACCGCACCTACGAGACCGGTCTTGCCGAAATCGGCTTGCGCGAGAATGTGGGCCTGCTCTGCTATTCGGCCTTGGGGCAGGGCTATCTCACCGGCAAGTATCTCGATGGCGCTCGTCCGCCCGGCGCGCGCACCACGCTCTTCAATCGCGGCCAGCGCTACGAGAAGCCGGGCACGGATGACGCCGTGCGCGATTACCTGGCCATCGCCAGGGAATCCGGCCTCGACCCCGCGACCTTCGCGATCGCCTTCACGCTCGACAAGCCTTTCCTCACCTCCACCATCATCGGCGCGACCACGATGGCGCAGCTGAAGATCGCCATCGCGGCCGGCCATGTGCGCCTGCCGAAGGAGATCCACGGGAAGATCGACGCCGTGCATCAGCGGCGCGGCAACACGGCTCCGTGAGGGCGCCATGGCGGCGGAAGACCGGCCGGATGCGAAGGTGAAGCGCCTCGCGCGCTGCCCGATCTGCGGCAAGCCCATGGCGGAGGCGTTCCGGCCCTTCTGCTCGAAGCGCTGCGCCGATGTCGATCTCAACCGCTGGCTCGGCGGGCAATATGCGCTGCCCGCCGAGGAGGAACCGCTGCCATCGCACGAGAAGGGTGGCGAAGAGCGTTGAACCTCGCCGCGCAAGACGCTTGGAAAAATTCACTCGCCTTGCCGCCGGCCCTGCCGCTATTTTGCGGTAACCCCGCGTTCCTGATCGAGGATGCAGCGCCGTGACCCATTCCGACTGGACCATCCGCAGCCAGATCGCGCAGGCGATGGGCAAGGTGGATGCGCCGAGCCGCGCGGTGGTGCCGCCGATCCATGTCGCGACCACCTATATCCGCGATCCGGACAACCTTTATCGCACCGGCAATGTCTATGGCCGGCCGGATAACGAGACCATCCGAGAGGCGGAAGGCATGATCGCGGCGCTGGAGCAGGCGAGGGCGGCCTCTGTGTTCGGCTCCGGCATGTCCTCGGCGGTCGCGGTTTTCCTCGCGCTCCAGCCTGGCGACCACATCGTCGCGCCGCGCGTGATGTACTGGGCCTTGCGCGGTTGGCTGATGAAGGATGCCGCGAGCTGGGGTATCGAGACCACCTTCGTGGACATGACCGATCTTGCCGCCGTGGAAGCGGCGATGCGCCCGGGCCAGACCAAGCTCATCTGGGCCGAGACGCCGGCGAATCCGCTCTGGTCGATCACCGATCTCGAGGGCGTCGCGCGGATCGCGGGCAGGCATGGCGCGCGCTTCGCGGTCGATTCAACCTGTGCGACGCCGCTTCTCACGCGCCCGCTCGATTTCGGCGCGGATATCGTGATGCACGCCGCCACGAAATACCTCAACGGCCATTCGGATGTGCTCGCGGGCGCGCTCGCGACCAATGCGGTCGATGATTTCTGGGCGCGCATCCAGCGCAATCGCGCCGCGATGGGCCTGATCCTGGGGCCTTTCGAGGCTTTCCTGCTCATCCGCGGCATGCGCACGCTCGCGCTGCGCGTGGAAGCGGCCTGCGGGAATGCGATGGAACTGGCCCGGCGTTTCGCGAACCATCCTCAGGTTCTCGAAGTGCTGTATCCCGGGCTGGAGAGCCATCCCGGCCATGCCATTGCCAAAAGGCAGATGAAGGGCGGCTTCGGCGGCATGCTTTCCATCCGCGTGCGGGCGGGAGAGGAGGCTGCCATCGCGGCGGCGGCGAGGGTGAAGCTCTGGAAGCGGGCCACCTCGCTTGGTGGCGTGGAGAGCCTGATCGAGCATCGCGCCTCCATCGAGGGGCCGGATACGCCGTGCCCGCGTGACCTGCTGCGCCTCTCTGCCGGCATCGAGGATGTCGAGGACCTCTACACGGATCTCGATGGCGCCCTCATGGGTGCATGACGGCACGGGCGCATCCGCCCGTCGCTTGCCTGGAAACTGAGAGCGAAATCGATCTGAATGAATGAGATCGACAGCTCTCCATGTTTTTGTTATTGTTCGCATTTTCTTTAGATCAACCGGTTTCCACTTCTTCGAAAAAATGCTTCAAGGCCGTGCGGCTGGATTGGCATGCCGCGAATGGGTTCCGCGTCAACCGGGATTGGCGCTCGCTTTCGCCGCAAATTGCTCGTCGCCAGTCGAGGCCAGGCACCGGGCTCTTCTTCCTCGCCCGCCAGCCGATGCGCGTCTCGCCGACCCGTCTCAGTCCCATGTCACCCCCTCCACGCCTTCCAGAAGTTCCCTCCCGTAGAGGGCCGGGGTTTGAAAGCCCGGGGACCATCGCCCCGCCAACACTGCGCGTGTGATCTCTCGAAGACAGAGCACGGTGAACCGGTAAGCTTCCGGTCCCGTCAACGCAACCCGCTCCTCGGTTCTGCCATTGGATGCGATCGCAAGGATATAGGTCCTGCCGTCGCGCAACTGTCGCGGGGTTGAGCCTTCTGGCAGAAGTGGCAGCAAGTGGTTCAGGATCAGATCACGCAGCCAGAGCAGCCGCCCCTTCATCATCGCGACGGCAAGCCACGGAAGGACAGAGTAGGTTGAGATATTGGCGATGCCGGTCGAGACCCCTGCGGTAAAAAGATCGCCGAGCCAGGGGTCGTAGACTGCGCGGAACTTCCTGCCCGCAACCTGAAATTCCAGTTCGGTTTCGGCTGGCCGGGCCGCGACCAGAGCGCCGCCGACCCGGCGATGCCCGGGGTGTTCGATGTGCGCAAGCATGCCCTTGAGGGTGCCGCGCGATACCCCGCCGTCGGTGGCGAGCGCGATCACCAGCTGGTTCGCATCCGGCAACCTCTTCTTCGCGATCCCCGCCGCGATATCGGAAGGCGCCACGTTGAAGCCGGCCCCGGGCATGATCATGATCTTCGCCCGGCGAGCAGGTTCATCAAAGGCGAAAGCGCTGGACGTGTCCTCCACCTCGCCCGCGAGGTCGACATAATGGGTGCCCGAAACGAGGCAGGCTTCGATGAGGCGCTTCTGGGTCATGAGGAAATGACCGGAAAGGTTCAGCAAAAGGCGCACCCCCTTCAACTGCCGCTCGATCTCGCGCGGGTCGTTCAGGTCGAATACTGCCGCCTTGAGGTCGAGGCGTTTGGCCAGCGCGCGCACCGCCTCCTCTCGCCCGCCCAGGACGGGCCGCATTCCGGCCGTCACGAACTCCTCCGCGCAAAGCCGGCCGGTATATCCCGCAGCGCCATAGATCAGGATTTCCGACATGGTTTCCATCTTATCCAGTCTTGAAAATCAATTGCCGGCGAAGAGAGGCGGGCGGCGATGCGACCGCGTCACCGATCGCCGTCAGGGCTTCCAGTCGCGCACGCACAGGACATGGTTATGCCCGCGGATGTCGTCCCCCTGGGGTCCGAAACCGTTCGGGAAAGCGCCCGGCGTCGCAGTCTTGGGGTCGCTGCGCATCGCGCCCGCTCCGTGCACATCGACCCAGCGCCGTTGCCCCGATCGGGGCGGAATTTCCATGAAGCCCATTGCTGGTCCGATGGCGGCGTAGACCGCAAGCTCTCCCGTTCGGGAAAAAGCGCGGTTGGGTTCTGTTGCGGTTGGTGGCCCTTCGAGATGTGTCGTGGACGACCACAGGTAGATGCGGGGGTCGCTGATCTCGAACAGCGGATCAATCGCCGGGATGCGGGTATAGTCGACGATCGAATGGAGTTCCTTCGCCGTCGGAAGCCGCCATTCGGAGCCGCCTTCACGCGACAGGGCAGAGCAATAGGCGAGCGCATCTGCCCAACTGCGCGCGCTTCCATCCTCGCGCCGCTGCCATTCCAGCCGCGTCGCCCGATCCATGACCGATCCGCGACGGGTTTCGAAATCGTTCTGGCCGTAGGGTGCGCCGCGGACCAGACGGACTGCAAGCCGGTTCGGGGTTCGCATCCGGTTCCCGGGATCCATCATCGGATAGCCCTTGATGCGACCATCGGCGAAATTCACGCCGAACACGGTCTCGTCCCGTCCCATGGTCCGGCCGACATAACGTGTCGCGCTCCGTTCCTGCACGTCGATCGGTCGGCGCCCCTGCGCGGCGTCGCCGAGGCCCGCCCCGGAGGCATAGGCGAAATCGAAAACGGTGGCGTCGATGTAGGGGCGCGAAGTCGCCGGATCACCGGAATAGCCCCCGCGATAATCGATCAGCGAGTAGAGTTCCCGGATATTGGGCACGCGCCAGTCATGATGCCCGCCGAGGCGGCTCGCCCGGGCGTAAGCTTCAATTTCGGCAAAGGCCAGCGGAGCGCTGGCAGCCTTTGCCCAGACCAGCCCGGTGACCCGATCACTGACCGTCCCGTCTCCATTGTCGTGATAGTGAGGACGATTGCCCGGATGCTGCGCATCCTGTCCCCAAAGCGGCTGGCCTGCGATCGGGCAATCGATGATCGGACCGCGCTCGCTGT